>SEEY01000452.1 GCA_004211235.1 Rubrivivax sp. | reverse complement strand
GCCTTGTCGTAGACCAGCATCGAGAACAGCGGCAGCGTCAGGACGAAGGCATTGACCCCGAAGCTGGCCAGCGCCAGGTCCAGCAGATGCCGCCGGTTTGCGCGAAGGAATAGCAGGATCGATTCACGCATGCGTCGGAGTCAGGGTTCGTCGCCCCGGCGACGAAACCCGACCGGCTCTGAAGAGGGGGGTGGGAAACTGATTGCGTGGATATTAGACGCGGGTACCCGGCGCCCTTCCCGGGAAATGCCCGTCAATTCCCTGCCAGACAGCGCGGAGAAACACCCCGGCCGTTGAATAAATCACAGACCGCGGCGTCGCCATAACTGCGCGGCCCGGCGTATGCAGCAGGCCCGGCGCCGCCGGCGCGGCTGAAAATATGTAACCGGCACAGGAGCTTAGGCAAAACGCCGGGCTGGCACGCGCGTCCTGCCGGCGGGTGTCGGCGCAATACATCTTCCGCACGGGCGCTGAAACCCATGGCGCCGGCTGGCAGGCCGCGGCGAGAACTCGGCCGAGCACGTTTGACGGCGTGGCTCGGTGAAGAATCCGGTCAGGTTCCGGTTCCCGGCGTGCCCACGGTGCGAATCGACAGCAATTGCAGTGGCTCGACCCCCTGGCTGACGATGCGGTAGTCCACCGCCGGCGGCAGCTGCAGCGTGCAGGGAGCGGCGAAACGCTGTGGCGCGCCCGCCAGCAGGAGCTTGCCCAGACCCGCCAGAACGACCAGGGCATGCTCGCCATCCTTGTCGGCACGGCCCTCGGTGAAGGCCTGCGGCGCGATCGTCAGCAGCCAGCAGTCCAGACCTTGGAAACCCCGGCCAGGGCCGGCAAGGTGGACGCGCTGGACGCCCGGTTCTTCACTGGGCTGAGGCAGGCCATGCTGAATGATGTGCATGACGCCATCCTCGCGGCGGCGGCGGTGCGGCGCATCCGCCAAAGGAACCAGTCATGGCCCGGAAATGGGCCACGCCGCCCGGCCATCAGCCTCTCATGTCACGCCACACCGCCGCCGCCTGGCCGCGGGAGCTGACGGCCAGCTTGTCGAGGATGTTGGCGACGTGGCGCTTCACCGTGAACGGGCTCAGGTCGAGCGCGCGGGCGATCAGCTTGTTGCTCTCGCCAGCGGCGATGCGGCCCAGCACCTCCACTTCGCGCTCGGTGAGTCCGTCGCCGGACCGGGCCACGGTCTGCAGCGTTCGCGCCGACCGCGCGGGCGCTTCGGCGGCCGGGGTGGTGCGGGCGCGCAGCAGCGTGTCAGCCAGACGCTGAACCAGGCCGAGGTGGGTCACCGTCAGCCGGTTGCCCCAGCGTTCGTTGACAAGCCGCTCGATCACCTTTGCGCCGGCCAGCAAGGCGGCGCCGACGTCGTCGCCGGCCAGGGCATCGTCGAGCCAGGGCCGCAGCACGTCGGCGGCCTCGTCCAGCCGGCCATCCCGGGCCAGCACGTCGGCCAGCATCCAGCGGCTCTGGCCGCCGATGAAGAAGTTGCTGCGCTCCGGCGCCAGCGCCACCCTGCGCAGCAGGCCCGCCGCCTCGGCGAAGCTGCCGCGCGACGCGGCCAGCATGCCGGCGCAGACCTGCCGGTTCAATTCGGCCAGCGGCCACTCCATCGGGTTCCTGATCGCGCGCAGCTCCGCCTCCCAGCGGGGCAGCAGCTCGGGCTGGTCGAGCAGCCAGGCGATGCGCGCCCCGGTGAAGACGAGCTCGTACTGGTGAGTCAGCCGGTTGCTCGGCGGTGCGGCCGACATGTCGGCCATCAGCGCCTCGTGGGCTGCCCAGGCGGCCTCGCGGTTGCCCAGCGCCGCCTCGATCATGGCGCGGCACATCAGCGTCTCGGTCAGGGAACTGCGCGGGCTGCCGATCCAGCGCGTGTCCTCGTCAGCCCTCAGCGACCAGGCATGCGCCGCCTGCAGCTCGCCGCGGCCCAGCGCGAGCCAGGCCTTGGAATTGAAGACGCCGGCACGCAGCTGGCAGGGCACGTCGTGAACCAGCCGCATCGCGCCATCGTCGAAGCGCTCCAGCAGCGGCCGCATGCCCGGCACGCCGGTCAGGATGCTGTGGAAGAAGACCTGGCTCCACAGAGCCGCGTCTGGCTGCTCTTCCAGCGCCTGCAGCATGGCTTCGAAATGAGGCGCGGCCAGTTCCGCGCGGCCGTTGCCGAACTCCGCCCAGCCAAGCGAGAAGGCGGTCAAGGCGCGCACCTGCGGGCCCAGCGCGGCCACCGGCAGCGCCGCCAGCTGCACCGCGCTCTGGGCGACCTGGCCGGTGTTCTCCATCGCCAGGCCCACCATCACCTGCGCCCAGACGGCGCGCTCTGACTGACCCAGCCGCTCGAACTCGCGCGCGGCGGCCAGGCTGCAATCGCGCATGGTCTCGAACTCGAACTGCATGAAGGCCACCAGCGCGCGCAGCAACACCAGCTCGGGCCGCGCCGCCATCTGGCTGGCCGGGAACAGCGCCAGCAGATGGCTCAGGCTGCTGATGCCGCCGAAGGCCATCAACGACGCGCCATGCGCCTCGATGCGGCGGGCCGCCTCGTCCCAGTCGCCGGCGCGCGCCAGCCAGCCGACGGCGCGCGCCAGGTCGGGCTCCTGGGCCGCCGCGCGCTTCAGCAGCGCGGGCAGTTCATGGGGGTGATGGCGTTCGAGCTGGTCGTCCAGGAAGTCGCGCACCAGGTCGTGCAGGCGCAGCGTCAGCTCGGCGTCGTCCAGCGCGCTGACGAACAGGCCGCGCCGCTCCAGCTCGCCCATCAGCCGCGACGCGGTCGGCAGCGGCATCTGCAGCAGCTCCGCGCAGCGGGCGGCGGTCAGCTCGGGCAGCACGGCACTGCGCAGCAGGAAGTCGCGCAGGTCCTCCGGCATCTGCGCCAGCACCTCGCTGGCGAGGTAGTCGAACAGGTGGCGCCGCGCCTGCAGCTGCACGCTCGCGCGGCCCTGCGGTGGCGCGGCCAGCGTGGCCAGGCTCAGGCGCAGGCCGGCCGCCCAGCCATCGGTGCGCTGCATCAGTTCCTCGACGCGCTCGCGAGCCGCCGTGCAACCGTTGGCGGCCATCAGCGCCTCGATCTCCTGCTCGTCAAAGCGCAGGTCGGCCTGACGGAACTCGGCCAGGTCGTCGCCGGCGCGCAGGCGCGCCAGCGACAGGTCGGGCTCGGCGCGCGAGGCCAGCACCAGGCCCCAGGGCGGCTGCAGCCGCTCCACCAACGCCTCCAGCAGCGTGAAGACCTGCGGGTCGGTCAACCGGTGCAGGTCGTCGATGACGATCAGGCCGTGCGGGACTTCGGCCGCAGCCAGCGCATTGGCGATCTCGTCCGCCGCCCGGCGCAGGCCGCGCTCGGCCTGCGCCAGCGTGGCCAGTGCCTGGGGGGCGACGCGCCAGGGCAGGTCGAAGGGCTCCAGTGCCGCCGTCAGGCAGGCCAGGAAGCGCTGCACGTCGTCGTCCTCATCGACCGTCACCCAGGCCAGCGCACTGCCTTCGGGCAGCTGGCGCAGCTGGCGGGTCAGCGCCGAGGTCTTGCCGAAGCCGGCCGGCGCCTGCAGCAGTGTCACGCGGCGGTGCAGCAGCGCCTGTCCGAGCGCCGCCTCGAGCCGCGGGCGTTCGATCAGGCCGGGCCGCAGCCTCGGCGCCTGGATCTTGGCAACAGCAAAGACGGGCGGCTCGTGAGACATGGCCGCGATTCTGCCTTTCGGCCCACGGCATGGCGCTGGGGCAAACGCCGGATTGGCGCGTCAGCAATGCAGGCGCGGCACTTCAGTCGACGTTCGGCGGCCGGCGCCGGGCATCGCGACACACGCCTGCACACACACCTGCCTCTCAGCCGAGGTCGGCATCGCCTGCTGGCGGCTGGCGTCGCATCAGCACCAGCCCCGCCGCCGCCGCCGCAAAGGCGAACAGGCCACTGCCCAGCAGCGCCAGCTTGTAGTTGCCGCCGGACCAGTCGATGGCCGGCCCCTGGATGAAGCTGACCAGCAG
>SEEY01000451.1 GCA_004211235.1 Rubrivivax sp. | reverse complement strand
GGCGATGGTGACGCTGTGGACGCTGGCCGTCGGCGCCGCCGTGGCGCTGGTGTTCGACCTGTTCGCACGCCAGCTGCGCTCCCACCTGATCGACCTGGCCGGGCGCAAGGCCGACCTCATCATCGGCGCCAAGCTGTACCGCCAGACGCTCGGCGTGCGCATGGAGCACAAGCCCGCCTCGGCCGGCTCCTATGCCCACTACCTCGGCCAGGTGGAGATGGTGCGCGAGTTCTTCGCCGGGGCGACGCTGTCGGCCTTGTCGGACCTGCCCTTCCTCGTCATCTTCATCGGCATGACCTTCGTCATCGGCGGGCCGCTGGGCTGGGTGCTGGTGCTGGCGGTGCCGGTCATCATGGGCGTGTCCTGGGCCATGCAGGGCGCCATGCGCCGCGCCATGCGCACCAACATGCAGGAGACGGCGGACATGCACGGCATGCTGGTCGAGTCCCTGGAAGGCCTGGAAGACCTGAAGACCTCCGGCGCGGAAGGCCGCTTCCTGCGCCGCTACGAGCATGCGACGGCGGTGGTGGCGGACACGGCGCTCACGTCGCGCGCGCTGTCGAGCTGGAGCATGAACCTCTCCAACACCTTGCAACAGGCGATCAACCTGATCCTGCTCGTGTGGGGCGTCTACCTGATCCACGACGGCCAGATCAGCGCGGGCGCGCTGATCGGCTCGGTGATGTTCGCCAGCCGCGCCGTCGCGCCGCTCGGCAGCCTGGTGAGTCTGGCCACGCGCTACCAGGGCGCGCGGGCGGCGATGACGTCGCTGAACCAGATGATGAATGCGCCGGTCGAACGCGACAGCACACGCAACTATGTGCCGCTCGGCACGGTGACCGGCAAGGTCGGCCTGCATGACGTCGGCTTCTCCTACCCGGTGGCGCCGACCGCCCACGGCCAGCAGTCCGCCGAGGGAACGGCGCCCAAGGTGCTGCGCAACGCGACGATGCGCATGGAGGCCGGCGAGCGCGTCGCCATCCTGGGCCGCATCGGCAGCGGCAAGTCCACCATCCTGCGCATGCTGGGCGGCCTCTACCAGCCGACCGAGGGCATGGTCGAGGTCGACGGCATCGACCTGCGCCAGGTCGACCCGGCCGAGTACCGCGCCCGCGTCGGCTTTGTCAGCCAGGAACCGCGCCTTTTCCTCGGCACACTGCGCGACAACGTGCTGATGGGCCGCGCCCACCTGGACGCCGGCCGCCTCGTCGAGGTGGCCAAGCTGACCGGCCTGGACCGCGTCGTTGCCGCCCATCCGATGGGCTGGGATCTGCCGGTCGGCGAGATGGGCCAGCTGCTGTCCGGCGGCCAGCGCCAGCTCGTGGCCCTGGCCCGCGCCCTCGTCACCAAGCCGCAGATCCTGCTGATGGACGAACCCACCAGCTCGATGGATGCGCAGAGCGAGATGGCCTTCCTGCGCCAGCTGCGTGACGCGGCCGGCACCGCGACGCTGATCGTCGTCACCCACCGCCCGGCTGTGCTGGAGCTGGTGCAGCGCATCGCCGTCGTCGACGGCGGCCGCGTCGTGATGGACGGCCCGCGTGACCAGGTGCTGGCGGCGCTGTCGGGCGTGCGCCCGGCCTCATCGGCATCTCAGGCTGCCGAGGGCGTGCACATGCATCCGTCGGCCCAGCCCGTGCAGCGGTCGGCGAGCGTATGACGGCCCTGACCAAGGAGGAGGGCCTGTTCGTCAGTGCCATCCACGCCGCGCAGATCGACGAGCCGCTGCCGCGCGTGACCTGGGCGCTCTACCTTCTGTGCATCGTGCTGACGGTGGGCATCGCCTGGTCGGCGCTGGCGCGCGTGGACGAGATCACGCGCAGCGACGGTCGCATCGTGCCGGACGGCCGCGAGCAGGTCATCGCCAGTCTGGACGCCGGCATCCTGCGCGAGCTCAAGGTGCGCGAAGGCCAGGAAGTGCAGGCCGGCGAGGAACTGGCCTATCTGGACCCGACCCGCGTCGAGGCCCAGCAGGCCGAGAGCCAGGCCAAGCTGACCGCGCTGAGAGCCGCCGCGGCGCGCCTGACCGCCGAGGCCAATGGCATGGCCAGCATCCGCTGGCCGGCGGACGTGGACGCGAAGAGCCGCTATGCCCAGGCCGAGACCGAATCCTTCGAGGCGCGCAAGCGGCTGCTGGACGAAGCCGTTTCCGCCATCAACCGCAGCCTGGGCTTGATCTCCAAGGAGCTCAAGCTGGCGCAGGACATGTCCAAGAGCGGGCTGATGAGCGACGTGGAGGTCATGCGCCTGAACCGCCAGGTCAACGAGATCCAGCAGCAGCGCGCCGAGCGCCTGTCGCGTTACCGCCAGGAGGCCAGCCAGGACCTGGTGCGCGTGCAGAGCGAGCTGGCGCAACTCGACGAGCAGATGGTGGTGCGCCAGGATGCGCTGACCCGCACGGTGCTGAAGTCGCCGGTGCACGGCGTGATCAAGGCGGTGAAGATCAGCACGACGGGGGGCGTCGTGGGCAGCGGCGCGCCCATCCTGGAAATCGCGCCCATCGGCCCGCTGGTGCTGGTGCAGGCCCGCATCAAGCCCAAGGACATCGGCTTCGTGCGCCTGGGCCAGACGGCCGAGGTCAAGCTGGCCGGCTACGACTTCAACACCTATGGCGGCCTGGAAGGCAAGGTGACCTACATCAGCCCGGACGCCGTCACCGCCGAGAACGACAAGACCGGCGAGGGCTACTACCGCGTCATCGTCACTGCCGAACGCAACAACCTCAAGTACAAGGGCGAGAAGTTGCCGGTCATCCCGGGCATGACCGCACAGGTCGAGATCAAGACCGGCGAACGCTCGGTGCTGAGCTATCTGCTGCGGCCGATGATGAAGTCGCAGGAAGCGCTGCGGGAACGCTAGCCAACGCCGGACAAGGCCCCGCTCGGGGCCTTTTTTCCGGGCATTGGAATCGGGGGGCGGATGGTCTAGTGACGGGGCCATGCTGTACGTCTTCCGCCTCCTCCTCGCCCTCGGTTTTGCCACCTTCGGCTCCTATGCCGCGGCGCAGTCACGCCCGCCCAAGAAGGCTGCGCCACCGCCGGCCGTCGCCGTCGAAGCGCCCGCCAGCCAGGGCCGCTGCAACGAAGAGGATGCCGGCCTGTCACGCATGGGCCGCGACATGTCCGCGCTCGAGACCAACAACGGCGACCCGCGCGCGGCACTGCAGTCGCTGGTGGACACGACGCTGCAGCGCAGCAAGTCGCTCGGTGCCACGCGCCTGCTGGCCGACGCCGCCCGGTCGGACGTGGAAGAGACCCGCGCGCTGGGCCTGCCCACCGCCTCGCTGACCGTCGGCGGCAATGCGTTCTACCAGGGCGTGAACGGCGTCAGTTCGCCTCGCCATGGCCAGCTCGGCGCCACGCTCAGCGCCGGCATGCCGGTGTGGGATTTCGGCCGCGTCGAGAAGCTGACCGCCTGGCGCAAGGAACTCGCCGAAGTCGCAGCCCAGGGCCAGCGCAGCGCCGAGGAGCAGCTGTCCTTCAACGTCGTCAGCCTGGCGCTGGACCGCAGCCGCTATGCGTTGCAGGGCCAGGTCTACACGCAATATGTGCGCAAGATGGCCTGCCTGGTCGACGCGCTGGAGATCATCACCAAGGCCGACCGCGGCCGCGCCAGCGAACTGGTGCAGGCGCAGAAGAGCCTGCAGCAGGCCGACCTGTCGCTGGAGCAGACGATGTCGGCGCTGCGCCAGACCGAGGTGCGCATGAAGCGGCTGGTGGGCGAGCCGCTGCCGGTCAGCATCGGCATGACGGCGACGCTGTCGGTGATGCCCGATCTGGAGCAGATGCAGTCCGACATCCTGCTCGGTGCCGACGTGGCGCAGGCCGAGGCCCAGGCGCGCTCGCAGCGCAGCTTTGCCGAGTCCGTCATCGCCGGGCAGAAGCCGACGGTCAACCTGACCGGCAGCGCCAGTGCGCTGCTGCGCGCCGGCGGGCCGTCGCCGAACGACCGGTCCACGGACATCGGTGCCGGCG
>SEEY01000450.1 GCA_004211235.1 Rubrivivax sp. | reverse complement strand
CCCCTGCGTCCGCCCGCTCGGACGGGTCACGACATTGATCACGCCATTGACGGCATTGGCGCCCCAGAGCGTGGCGCCCGGGCCGCTGACGACCTCGATACGCTCGATGTCATCCATGGGCACGAGTTGCTCGTCCCAGAACACGCCCGAGAAATGCGGCGAATACACCGTGCGGCCGTCGACCATCACGAGCAGCTTGTTGCCGATCGCGTTGTTGAAGCCGCGTGCGCTGATGGCGTACTGCGTGGCATTGAGGCGTGCGACCTGCAGGTTGGGGGCCAGGCGCAACGCCTCCGGCAGGGACAGGGCCGTCGAGCGGCGGATGTCTTCCCCGGTGATGACGTACACGGACGCCGCGGCGCCCTGCAGCGACGCCGGTCGACCGGTCACGAGGGTGACGTCGACGTTGGCGAGTTCCTCGAGCGTCATGTCCATGAGCTGCGCGGCCGAAGGCACGGCGGCGGCGGCGCCTGCGAATTGGGGCATGAACGTGGCGCAGGCCAGCAGGGAGAGGTTCAGCAGGGCGTTCATGAAGGCTGAGTGGATGCAAGGGCCCCGAGCAGGGCAAGGATGGCGTCGCTCGACACCGGTTTCATGAGGTGATGGTCAAAGCCGGCCTGCGCAGCGGCCTGGCGGTCCGAGGCCTGGCCCCAACCGGTCACCGCGACCAGCGGAATGGCGCGTGTTCGCGGGTCCTGCTTCAGGCGCCGCGCCAGTTCATAGCCGTTGAGCCCGGGCATGCCGATATCGAGCACCGCCATGGCGGCCGGGCGCGCCTGCAGGGACGCCAGCGCATCCATGCCGTTGTGGACGACCTCCGTCGCACATCCGTGGTCCTCCAGCAGGGCAGCCAGCGTCGAAGCGAAGTCGACGTTGTCATCGGCGATCAGCACGCGGCCACGCGGCAGGCCGGCCGCCGTCGCTTGCGCAGGCGACGCGGGTTGCTCCGGCGGCGGGGCTTCGGCAATCGCCGGCAGGTCGACGACGAAACAGGCGCCCAGGTTCGCTCCCTCGCTGTGCAGGGAGATGTCGCCGCCATGCAGGCGCACCAGCTGGCGGGCGAGCGTCAGGCCGATGCCCAGGCCCGTGTTTCCGCGTTCCAGCCGTTTGTCGCCCTGCGCGAACAGGTCGAAGATCTCCTCCTGGAGCGCCTCGGGCACGCCGATGCCGCTGTCGCGCACCTCCAGCCGCACGCGGTCCTGGTCACACGCGAGGCGGAGCTCGACCTCGCCGCCGGAGGGCGTGTAACGCATCGCGTTGTTCAACAGGTTGTTGAGCACCTGGGCGAGGCGAACCGCATCTCCCGAGACCAGGCACGCACGTTCTGGCAGTTCAGCGGAAAAGCGCAGGCCGCGCTCCGCGGCCTGCGGCGCCACCGACTCGGCGACGGCACGCGCCAGCGGCGCCAGGTCGAGCCTTTCGAGCGACAGCCTGAGCTTGCCCGTCTTGATGCGCGAGACGTCGAGAAGGTCGTCGATCAGCTTGCTGATGTGCCTGAGCTGCCGGTCGAGGATTTCGATGGCCTTCTGCGCCAGCGCCGGATCGGCACCACGGCGCCGCAAGAGCGCGACCGAGTTCACCATCGGCGCCAGTGGGTTGCGCAGCTCGTGGCCCAGGGTCGCAAGGAACTCATCCTTGGTTCGATCCGCCTGCCGAAGTGCCGCCTCGGCTCGGCCCCGCTCTTCCATCTCCCGTTCAAGCTCAAGCGTGCTGCCCTGCACCTCGCTCAGCATGCGGTTGAACGCAGCCAGCAGCGCGGCGACATCGGCGTTGTCGGCGGTCTCGACGGCACGCACGGACCAGTCCCGACGCGACGTGGCCTGCGTGGCGATGTCGCCGATGTGCAGCAGCGGCCGCGTGATGGAACGCTGCAGGCCCCGGAACACGACGAACGCCACGCTGAGCGCCACCAGCGTCACGACCGCTTCGATCAACGCATAGTGAAAGAGCCTTTCCCAGAGATCATGCTCGGCCTCGACGACGACCCAGCCCAGCCGCTCTTCCCCCTGGACGACCGGATAGACCGCCACCAGATGCGAACCGGCAAACCGGTGCGAGGGCTCCTCGGTCAACAGCCCGTGCGCGTCAGGGGGCGGGCCGAAGCTGGCGAAACGACCGCCGTCCGCCCGCAGAACTTCGGCCGCAAGGACACGCGGCCGCTGACGCAGCAGTTCAACGCTTTCCTGTGCCGTGTGTGGGTCATCGAAGGCCAGGGCGGCAACCACCGACCGCGCGACCAGGTCGGCCTGCGTGGACAGGTCGCGGACCAGGGTATTGCGAACCGTCAGGCCTTCAAAGGCGAGGAGCGAAGCAGCGCTCAGCAGCAAGGCGCACAGCGTCGTTGCGAACACGGCCCGATTCAGGCGCACCTGGAGCGACGGCAGGCTCATGGCGTGCTTCCTTCCACCCGCGCGGCCACCGACAGCAGGCGCGCGCCGAGCTTGACGCCCTGCTTCGCCGCGTTCTCCGGCGAGGCCTCGAAACGGATCCGCCCCTTGTCCTCGACAAAATGCAAGGCAGCGCCTTCGGCCAGTCCGCTCGGCCGGTCGGAGACCAGCAGGACGCTTGCGGCATGCGTGCCGTCGAGGACCTGATCGAGGCTCGGCCCGCCTGATCCCAGATAGACCAACTGTGCGGCCGGCACTTCGTGCGCGGACCATCGCGCAATACGGACAGGCCTGCCCATCACCCGCGCGCCGCGGCCCAGTTCCTCCAGCGCCCTCATTACGTCGTCCGCCCCCGCCACCAGGATGACGAATGGCGCGTCCACGGAGGTCGGCCCGGCGGCAGGCCATTCCACAAAGCTTGGAATCTTCAGCAGATAGGCCGCCTTCACCTCGGCGGCGCTCGCCTTCGGCGCTTGAGCGGGCGCGACACCACACGCCAACACCAGCGCAAGCCCAAGGCCGTGTCGCCACAGCCATCGATGCAGCGCGTGTATCCAAGATGCTGAGGCGCTACGGGGCCGCAACGATCACTTCTCCCGGGTATGTTGGTGACGAGCGATGAGCGCATGAGCCCACCGTACGTCCTGTGTGCCCAGCCTCCCTCAGCCCGGCATTCTGTACGCACGACGGGCTCACTAGCGAGCACTTCTTGCGCACCGGCCCCTGGTGCCGTGGGCCGCCACGGCGACCCCATAAAAAACGGCCCACCTGGGGCCGTTTGAATCTGGAGCGGGTGATGGGAATCGAACCCACGTAGTCAGCTTGGGAAGCTGGAGTTCTACCATTGAACTACACCCGCATTGGGCATCGAGTTTACAGGCTCGCGAGGGCCCGACCCAGCTCACGAGGACACCCGCACCGCTAAAGTCGCGCGCATGACGTCTGCCGCCGACTCCGCCCCGCGTCCCCCCGCCACGCTGGCCGTTGCCTGGCGGCAGCTGCTGCGCGACTGGCGGGCCGGCGAGCTGCGCCTGCTGATGCTGGCCGTGGCCCTTGCCGTCGCCGCACTGTGCGCGGTCGCCTTCCTGTCCGACCGCCTTGACCAGGGCCTGCGCCGTGACGCGGCCCAGTTGCTCGGCGGCGATGCCGTCGTCGCCAGCGACCAGCCCACGCCCCAGCCCATCGTCGCGCTCGCTGCGGAACTCAAGCTCGCCACCGTGCGCAGCGCCAGCTTCCCGAGCATGGCCCGCGCGGCCGAGGCGCAGGGCGGCGAGAGCCGCCTCGTGGCGGTGAAGGCGGTCAGCGGCGGCTATCCGCTGCGCGGCAGCATCAAGCTGCGCGAGGCGCTGCCCGGTCGCAGTGGCGCGCCCGCGGCCGGCGAGGTCTGGGTGGACCCTGCCGTGGCCGACGGCCTCGGGTTGAAGCTGGGCGACACGCTGCTGCTCGGCGACAGCCAGCTCAGGATCGCCGCCCTCATCGAGACCGAACCCGACCGGGGCGCCGGCTTCATCAACTTCGCACCGCGCGTGCTGCTGACCGAGGGCGACCTGGCCGCCACCAAGCTCGTGCAGCCAGCCAGCCGCCTCACCTACCGGCTCGCCGTCGTGCCCGGCGCCGGGGCTGCGC
>SEEY01000449.1 GCA_004211235.1 Rubrivivax sp. | reverse complement strand
GCGCATCAGCACCTCGCGCAGCACCTTCTGGGCCTGGACGACCTGGCCCGAGGCCACCACATCGGCCCGGTCGTTCAGTGTCCGCTGCGCGCCCTGCAGCGCTGCCGACGCGTTGTTCAGCGGCTGCCGCACCTCATGCGCCAGCACGTTCAGCATTTCCGTGCGCTCCTTCAGCAGGCCCTGGAGCTGGCTGGCGTGTTGCTCGATCTGGGCCCGCAGTTCGCTCTCGCGCCGCAGCGCCGCCTGGGTCTGCTTCAGCTCGGTCAGGTTGGTGACCTGGACGAGGAAGCCGCGCACCTCGCCGTCGACCGCATCCGGGATGTACTCGGCCAGGCTGTGCCGCTCGTCGCCGCCGGGGCCGGGGATGATGCGTTCGAAGAGCTGGCGCTCTCCCGCCAGTGCCCTGAGCATGTAGGGCTGGTTCAGCTCGAACAGCCTGGGGCCGAGCAGCTCGCTGATGTGGATGCCGAGCAGGCGGTCCGGGTCGACGCCGAACCATGCCTCGTAGGCGCGGTTCGCGAACCGGCAGATCAGCTGACGATCCCAGTACGCGAGCATGGTCGGGACGCGGTCGACCAGCAGACGCATGTAGTAGGCCGCGTCCGGGCCCAGGTCGTCCGGCATGAGGTCGTCCATCGGTGGGCACGTCGGCGATTCTGATGCCAATCCTGCCGGCAAACGACGCTCCCTCTCAGTAGTCGAGCCACTCCATGGGCGCGACGAGAGCACCGCCGCGGATGCGCTCCAGCGTGCCGGTCAGCACGTCGAGGTTGTTGTCGAAGCTGCCGTGGCTGGCGTCGATCTGGTCGCCGGTCTTGGTGATGCGCACCTTGGGCGTGGCCACGCGGTGCAGCAGGTCGCCGGCCGGCCAGCGGCGCAGCCAGTCGGCAACGTCCTGCTGCGCGGCGGTGGCCCATTGGTCGCCGGACCATGCCGGATCGGCAGGGACGAGGGCGCGTTCCATGCCGAGCAGCGGCTCCTTGCGGATGTCGTCCAGCGCGCGCGACACGAGATAGAGCAGCGACTTGCCGTAGATGTCGTGCCGCGCGTCGGGCAGGCCGTCGGAGCGCTCGTTGCGGTCGGTCAGCACGTGCAGGCGCAGGCGCTGCAGCGGCAGCACGCCGGCCAGGTCGGCGCCGCCGTAATGCGTGACGGCAAAGCGGCTCGAACAGGCCGCTGCGTACAGCTCGCAGCTGGCCGCGGGCAGCACATCCGTGCCGCCGAGGCGGTCGAGCAGATGGCCCAGCAGGATGGAGCCCGCCGAGTGGCCGACGAGATGGATCTCCAGCGCCTTGCCGCTCTTGGCCAGCAGGTTGCGCAGTTCGCGCAGCATGTCAGCGGCGAGGTCGAGCACATGGTCCTCGGTACCGCCGCCCGCCGCGTTCTCGCGCATCTCGCTCCAGATGCCGCGTGCGAACTGCCGGCCCACGGCCTCGATGGCGCGGTCCTTCGCCTCCGCGGCCACCTCGCGCAGCCGGTCCAGCCAGCCCTCGCTGCGGTCGCCGGCGATGACGCGGTGCTTGAGGTCCTCCAGCATGTCCATCAACGTCTCGCCCGGCCCGGTCTTCCAGGTGAAGAACAGCGGGTAGATGCCATTGGCCAGGAAGTAGGGCGCCAGCATGCGGATGCGCTGGATGGACTCGATCTCGGAGTTCAACCCGCCGTGGGCATAGAGCGCGAGCTTGACGGTCTTGTCCCTGCTCGCCTTGAACCAGGCGGCCGGCCGCTCGACGACGATCTCGCGCGCCAGGCCCGTGCGGTCCTGGCGGGCGCGGGTGAAGTCGGTGGACATCAGCTGGCCGTCGTTGCCGGACACGAGGGTGTGCGTGTAGGCCTCGCCGGTGCCCAGCGGCTGGTAGGGCTTGTGGTCGAAGAGGTGGTTGACGGGCCAGGGGTCGTCGCGCGGGTTGTCGCCCACGAACAGCGTCGCGGCGACGTCGCTGAGCCCGCGGCCGGCCATGACGCGAAAGCCGCTCGCCGCGCGGGCGGCCGCCTTGCCGCCCTTGGTGGGCGCGGTCGCATGCGCCAGCACGTCCGACAGGTCCTGCGGCACGCCCAGGGCCACGGCCCAGGCGTCGGTGCCGTTGGTGACCCAGTCTTCATAGGGCAGCACCGCGAAGCCGCTGGCGCCCCAGCCGGTGCCCCAGCTGTTCTGCACGACGAAGCCGCGCTCGTTGAAGCCGACCAGCGCAAAGGCATGGCCGCCGGTCTTGCTCGTCATGCGGCCGATGCGCGGCAGCTTGTCGTGGCTGGCGGGCATCGCCGATCCATCCAGGCCCCAGCCGTCATGCACATCGCCCGACACGTAGACCGCACCGATCTCGTAGATGGCCGACTGCATGTCGACGACGCTCTTCTTGTCGACCCGGTAGTACACGCCGAGCGGGCGGCCGGCGGCGTCCTCGTCCCAGCCGGGCAGCGGCCGCTGGAAGATGCCGGCGCCGCTGGCGTCCAGCGGATAGGGCCAGAGCTTCAGGGAGCAGACGCCATGCTTGTGCCAGCCCTTGAGCGCGCCGCGGCAGGACGAACCTTCGTAGTCCTGGCCCGGCCATTCGTCGTAGAGCTTGGCCAGCTCGTAGAACATGCGCGGGCTGACCGGCTCGGCCAGCTTGCGGCTGCGCGCGGGCAGGTCGAGATGACGCAGCCAGTAGAGGTAGTTGGTGACGCAGGCCAGGCCGAAGCCGGTGCAGGCGCCCTCGTTGCCCTGGTTCAGGATCAGGCCGGCCTTCACGTAGGCCGGCAGCATCTTCTTCAGGTCGACGTCCAGCGGCCAGCGCGGGGGGAGCGAGCGCAGCGGCGAGCGGTAGACGAGGTCGCGCAGGTCGAGCCGGTCGGGGCGGGCGTCGAGCTTGGGCGTCGGTACGGCATTGGCAGCGGCCTTGCCGGCTGCGGCCTTTGCCGAGGTCTTGGCCGCGTTCCTGGCTGCGTTCCTGGCTGCGGTGGGCTTCTTGGTCTGGGTGGCCATGGTTGTCTCCTGAGGGATCAGGGATCATGGCCGCCCCTCTGCCGGGCGACAAGCGGGTCGGCAGGGTGGATCCCCACCTTGGAGGACGTCAGCCCAGTGGCGCGACACCCAGCCAGGCCGCGTGCGCCCAGAACGCGATGAAGGCCCACAGCGCGGCGCCGACGATGACGGTGGCCGCGGTGCCCGCGACGGTCGGCGGCGCCAGCCGGGGCGCGGGCCGGCGCCGCGCCGCGCGGAACACGAGGACGGACCAGACGAGGAAGCTGCCGAACAGCATCACGTCGGCCAGCGTGTTGTTGGCGATCAGATGGGCGAAGGCCCAGAGCTTGACCGACAGCGTCATCGGATGCTGCAGCCGCGCCTTGAAGTGGTTGCGTGGCACATAGGCCGCGGCGAGCAGGATCATCGCGATGAGCACCAGCGCCGCTGCCGCATGGTTCATGCCGCGAATGGGCTGCCACAGCACGACCGGGCTGTAGCGTGCCTGCGAGTAGCCCCACAGGATGAGGCCGAAGCCGACGAGGGACGCGGCGGTGTACAGGCCCTTCCATCCTTTCTCGTCCAGGCGCGCGATCTGCGCTTCGCGCCAGCGCGGCGCGACGGCGTGCGTCAGGTGGATGCCGAGGAAGAGGGCGAGGCCGAGGGCAAGCCAGGTCATCGAGAGCTCCAGTTCAGTGCGGTTCAGGTTTGGCGGTCGACGCGCAAGGCCAGCACCACCGAACTGTTGGTGCGCAGCACGCCGTCGATGTCGCCGATCTCGTCGAGCAGTGCGTCGAGCCGGGCCGTAGTGTCGGCGCGCAGCAGCGCCATGTAGTCGAACTCACCGCTGACGGAGGCGAGCTGGCGCAGCTCCGGCAGTTCTGATAAGCGCTTGACGACCTCGCGGCCCGCCTTCGGGCTGACGGTGATGCCGACGAAGGCCTGGACGCTGCGCCCGGCTTCATCGCCACCCAGCCGCGCGGTGTAGCCGACGATGCGACCGTTGCCTTCCAGCCGCGCCAGCCGCGCAACGACGGTGGTGCGCGCCACGCCGAGCTTGCGCGCCAGA
>SEEY01000448.1 GCA_004211235.1 Rubrivivax sp. | reverse complement strand
GGAATGCGTTCACCGGCTCGGCCTTGTCCACCGCCAGGCCCAGCACCTGCCAGCCCTTGCCCTTCGCTTCGCCGTAGAACTGGTTGATCTCGGGCAGCTCCTTGACGCATGGCGGGCACCATGTGGCCCAGAAGTTCACGAGCAGCGGCTTGCCGCGCCAGCGGGCGACGTCCATCTCGCTGCCATCCACGCTGACAAAGCGGCGCGCCCAGAAGGCCTGGGCGACCGGCGAAGCGACCGGGGGGGGCGGCCGGCGCCAAGCGAATGAGGCGCCCAGCGCGGCGGCGCCGACACCGGCACCGGCCAGGATGAGGCGGCGTGTGACGGGCTTCATTGCGCGGACTCCAGCAGGTTTTGCAGCGCGGTCAGATCACCACGCTCGGTCACGCCGCGGGCGTCGGGCTTGAGCGCGCCACGCAGGTCGTCGAAGTCCAGGATGGTCAGGCAGACCGTGACGCGCTCCTGGAGCGCCGGGCAGGGCGCGTCCATCACGAGCATGTCGACCGGCCGGCCGCGCGGGCCCTGGGTTTCGGCGACGTCGAAGTCCACGCCCCGGTCCAGCAGCGCGATCTCGGCGGCCTTGCTGTCGTCGCAGTAGAGCTGCAGGTGGATGTTGGACAACCGGGTCGCCGTGCCGCGCCAGACCGCGCCCGTGAGGTGAGGGCGGAAGTCGGCCAGCCGCGCCATCCACTGCGCCGCCAGCTCTCGCAGTGCGCGCAGCTCGGCGGGTTGGGTGTCGGCATGGAAGATGGCGATGTGCTCGCGCACCGCGGCTTCCACTTCGTCGTTGCCAGGCAGCGCGGCGCGCGGTGCGCCGAGGTCGCGGGCGGCGCGTTGCTTGGCGGGGCCCCAGTCCATGCCCTCGTCGACGATGAGGCGGGCGGCGGCGGCGGCGATTTCTTCGGTGAGGTCACTCATGGCAGTTGCGCACTGTTCATGCGGGCGACGATGAGGCCGGCGCGATTGATGACGTAGGGTGACGCCGGTTGGCGCTCGAAGCGCTTGGGCGCCGGCAGCATCACTGCCAGCCGCGCCGCCTCGAAGCTGCCGAGTCGCGCCGCGTCCATGCGGAAGTAGTGTCGCGCCGCGGCCTGGGCGCCGAACAGACCTTCGCCCCATTCGACGCTGTTCAGGTAGATCTCCAGGATGCGCTGCTTGCTCAACAGGCCTTCCAGCATCAGCGTCAGCACCAGCTCCTGCCCCTTGCGCAGCAGGGTGCGCTCGCCGGACAGAAACAGGTTCTTGGCCAGTTGCTGAGTGATCGTCGAGCCGCCGATGACCTTGGCGACGCCCCTGCCACGGGCTTCCGCACGAGCCTGCGCCTTCTCGTTCTTCTTCCAGGCGCCCTTCAGCGCATCCCAGTCGACGCCGCCATGCTGGGCGAAACCGTCGTCCTCGCTGGCGATGACGGCGCGCTTCAGCGACCGGGGCAACTGGTCGTCGTCGACCCAGGACTGAGCCCAGGCCACTTGCTGCTTCTCTTTCAGCAGGCGCAGGACCTCGCTGCGCTGGAAGCTCGTGGACTGCGGCGCCAGCACGTTCATCAACGCGATGCGGCCGGCGAACCACAGCTGCAGGCACAGCACGCCCAGCGCGAGAACCGCAAGCAGCCGGCCGACGTGCCGCATCACAGCGATGCCCGCAGCGCTTTCAGCACCGGGGCCGTGTCCGGGCGCAGGCCGCGCCAGAAGAAGAAGGCCTCGGCGGCCTGCTCGATCAGCATGCCCAGGCCGTCCCGCGGTTCGGCGCCGTGGGCAGCGGCCCAGGCCAGGAAACCCTGCGCCTTGGGGCCGTACATCATGTCGAGCGCCAGGCTCCCGGGCTTGAGCACGCCGGCGTCGACTGGTGAGGCGGCGCCGGCCAGGCTGGTGCTGGTGGCGTTGACGACGATGTCCTGCGCGGCAGGTGCGTCGGCAAGCGTGCCCGCGGTGAGCGACACGCCCAGGTCCGCATGGCTGTCGACCAGCGCCCGGGCCTTGTCCAGTGTGCGATTCACGACGGTGATGTGCGCGGGCCTGGCCGTGATCAGGCTGCCCAGCACGCCGGCCGCCGCGCCGCCGGCGCCCACCAGCAGCACCTGAAGGCCTTCGAGCGGCCGGCGGGCATTGCGCTGCAGATCGTTGACGAGCCCGGCGCCATCGGTGTTGTCGCCCACCCAGCCGCCTTCGTCGAAGCGCAGCGCGTTGACGGCGCCGGCCCGGGCGGCGCGCTCGGTGTGCTCGGTTGCCAGTGCGAAGGCGTCGAACTTGAAGGGCACGGTGATGTTGCAGCCCTTGGCACCCGCCGCGGCAAAGTCGCGCAGCGTGGCCTCGAAGCCGTCCAGCGGCGCCAGCAGGCGCTCGTAGACCAGCGCCTGGCCCATCTGCTCGGCGAACATCGCGTGGATGGCCGGTGAGCGGCTGTGCTCCACCGGGTTGCCGACCACGGCATATCGGTCTGTCATGGGTTCTGTCCTGTCAAAGTCGTTTCCAGCCCGTCCTCGCGCGTGAATTTGAAGCGCGACGTGATGACCAGCACCTCGGCGCCTTTCAACATCTCGGTGCTGAAGTTGCCGAAAGGGGAGGCGGCACGCACGATGGCAATGGCGCGTCGGTCCAGCGTCGGGTTGCCGCTGGAGGCCAGCAGGTCGGTCTCGATGACGCGGCCCTTGTGGTCGATGTGGATGTTCATCGTCAGCTCGCCGTAGAGCTTCCTGCCGCGCGCTTCGGGGAAGTCGCGCGTGCCGCGCTCCTCGATGCGGCGGCGCAGGCCGTCGTAGTACTGGGCGTAGACCACCTCGCGCGTGGCCGGGCTGATGTAGCGCTTGCGCGGGCGGGCGCTTTCGTCGTTGACGCGCTTTTCGATCTTGGCCAGCTGTTCCACGAGCTGGCGGCGCTTCTCCGCCTGGGCGCGCTCGGCGGCGTCGGTCTTTTCGCGCTTGGGGTCGGGCGGCGGCAGCAGCGCCAGATCGCGTCGCAGCTGGGTCAGCAACTGCTGCTGCTGCTGGTTCAGCTGGGCGATCTGCGAACTCTGCGCTTCAGCGGAGTCACCCACCTCGTTGTGGCGCGCGGGCGGCAGCGGAGAGGTCGCGCGGCCGACCTCCGTGTTACCGCCGCCAGCCAGGTTGGCCTGGGCCAGCGCCGCAGCCTTGGCGGGCGCTTCGTTGGAGCGGGTGTTGACGAGCACCACTTCCAGCGGCGTGTCCTGGAAGATGCGGTTGAAGGCCTCCGGTGCGGCGATGCGCAGGCTGAGCAGCACCACGTGAGCGCCCAGCGAAAACGCCAGGGCGATCTGCAGGTTGCTCAGTCGGCGCATTTCAGCTTTGCGCGGCCGGCTCGGGTTCGCTCGGGCTGTCGTTCAGGTCGATGGCCAGTGCGATCGGGGCGGCGGCGGCTTCGAGATCATCGTCCTCGCCTTCCGGCTCCGCCTGCGACCCGGAATCCGCGGCGGCCTGTTCATCCAGCCGCTCGATCAACGACGCATGCACGTCCAGCGTCATCTCGTCCAGACCGGTGATGCGCACCTTCACGTGGCTGCCGCGCGGCAGGTTCTCGCAGCCAAGCGCCTTGAAGACCAGCGGCAGATCGTCTGCGCGCACCAGGCCTTCCTTCATGACGGTGGCGGTCAGCTCGGTCGTGCCGTTTTGCTGCAGCCAGCGCAGCGTCCAGAAGCGCTCGATGCCGTTCTGGAAGCCGTTGTAGGCGGCGTAGGCCGACTCGAACTGCGAAATGATCGAGAACAGCTGCGCATCCTTCGGCTTGAACGGCGCGGCCAGCGCAGCCGTGCGGCCGTGGCGGGCGCAGGCAATGATCTGCCACTGGTTCACCAGGTCGACATAACGGCGCAGTGGCGACGTCGCCCAGGTGTACTGCGCGACGCCCATGCCGGCATGCGGCAGAGCCTTGGTGCCCATGCGCACCTTGATGCCCGGCGCCAGGCTGGCCTGGCTGCGGTAGATGCCGGGCAGGCCGCACTCGGCCAACCAGCCGCCCCAGGTGCTGTTGGCCAGGATCATGGCCTCGGCCACGATCAGGTCCAGC
>SEEY01000447.1 GCA_004211235.1 Rubrivivax sp. | reverse complement strand
CGTCATCGTCGCGCTGCCCGCCACGGCATTGCAGCGCCTGGTCGACGAGACGACCGCCGGGTCAGACACGATCGGCAGCGTCATCGACGGCAGCGGTGCCGTCCTCGCGCAGTCGTCCGGTGCGCAGCCGCCCTTTGCAGGCCTGCATGCGGCCGGGCTCCTTGCGCAGCTGGGCAGCCGGCGGGACATGCGGGTCGACCCGGCGCCCGACATCGGCATGCCGGAGATCGCCCATGCCACGCGGTCCGCGGACGGCTGGGTCGCCGTCACCGCCCTGAGCCCGCAACGTCACGAGGCCCTGGTCGCCCGCACGCGGCGCCGCCAGACGCTGCTCGCGCTCTTCGCGCTCGCCCTGCTGGCGCTCGCCGCCATGGCGACGCTGCTGATCTCGCGGCGCCTGGCAAAGGCAGTCGACACGGTGAAGGCGCTGGCGCAGCAGCTGTCCGCCGGCACGCCGGTCATGCACCAGCCCACCGGCGTTGCCGAACTGGACGGCCTCGGTCGGGCGCTGGAAGACGCGTCCGCCGCCTCGCAACAGCACCGGCAGCGGCTGGAGCAACAGGCCGAGGACGCGCTGGCGCACACGCGGCTCGCCGAGCAGCGGATCTCGCAGGGGCAGCGCATCACCGCGATGGGCAACCTCATGAGCACCCTGGCCCACGGATTCAACAACCTGCTGGGCATCGTCGCCAACAACGCGCAGCTGATGCGGGCCTACGCCAAGGGCAGCGAGCTGATGAATCCGCTGGCGTCGACCTTGCGCACCGTCGAAGCCGGCAGCGAGCTGACCCGGCGTGTGATGCGCTTTGCCGATCGCCGCCCGACGGCACCGCAACTCATTGCGCTGCAGCGTTTCATGCCCGAGGTGCATGACCTGCTGCGCAGCCTGCTCGGCGGGCGTGTCGAAGTGACGTCCTTCGTGGCGCCCGACACCTCGCCCATCCTCGTGGATGCGGCCGAGCTGGAGCTGGCACTGGTCAACCTCGGGTTGAATGCGCGCAGCGCCCTGGGCGGCGCCGGGGAACTGACGCTGCAGGCCCACAACCTGGACAGCGCCGAGGCTGCCGCCCTGCCCGCGCTGCCCCACCTGAACGGCGCACGTCACTGGGTGCGCCTGAGCGTCTCGGACGATGGCCGCGGCATCGCGCCAGAACTCGTCGACAAGGTCTTCGAGCCCTTCTTCACAACCAAGGCTGCCGGCAAGGGCCTGGGCCTGGGCCTGAGCCAGGTGCGCGCCTTCTGCGAGCAGGCCGGTGGCACGGTGCGGCTGGCCAGCACGCCCGGCCTGGGCACCACGGTGTCCCTGCTGCTGCCGTCGGCAGCAACCGCTGCCTGAGCCGTCTGGCCGCTTGGCCGCCTGGCCCCCCAGGCGGCCGAAGTGCCCGAGGGCCTACTGCTGCACCCAGCCGGGCAGCCGTTTCACGGTCGTCAGCGCCTGGGCGACGACCTGGTCCATGTTGTAGTACTTGTAGGAGGCCAGCCGCCCGAGGAAGGTGACGTCGCTGAGCTGTTCCGCTTCGGCTTCATAACGCCGGAACAGGGCGGTGTTCTCGGCCCGCGGCACCGGGTAGTAGGGATCGCCCTCGGCCTGCGGGTACTCGTAGACCAGGGCGGTCGCCTCGTGGCGCTGGCCGGTCAGGTGCTTGAACTCCGTGACCCGCGTGTAGGCATGGTCGTTGGGATGGTTGATGGTGCCGACCGCCTGCAGGAACTCCTGGCCTGCCAGGGGCGCCGCGGTGACGTGCTCGAAGCGCAGGCTGCGATAGGGCAGCTTGCCGAAGCGGTGGTCGAAGAAGGTGTCGATGGGCCCGGTGTAGACCATGTGTTTCCACGGCACCAGATGCACGATGTCGCGGTAGTCGGTGTTCAGCATCACGTGGATGTTGGGGTGCGACAGCATCGACTTGAACATCCGCGCATAGCCCAGCAGCGGCATGGCCTGGAAGGTGTCCGCGAAATAGCGGTCGTCGCGGTTCGTCCGCGTCGGCACACGGGCGGTGACGCTGGCGTCCAGCTCAGAAGGGTCGAGCGCCCACTGCTTGCGCGTGTAGCCCTGGAAGAACTTCTTGTAGAGATCGCGGCCGATCTTGGCCACGACGACATCCTCCGACGTCCTCACCGTGTCGACCTTCTCCGCCACGCTGGCAAAGAAGCCTTCCAGCTCGAAAGCCGTCAGCTTGAGGCCGTACAGGCGATTGACCGTGTCGAGGTTGATCGGCATCGGCAGCAGCTGGCCTTCCACACTGGCCAGCACCCGGTGCTGGTAGGGCCGCCACTGCGTGAACTGCGACAGATAGGCGAAGACGTCCGCCGAGTTGGTGTGAAAAATATGCGGCCCGTACGGGTGGACGAGCAGGCCGGCGTCGTTGTACTCGTCGTATGCATTGCCGCCGATGTGCGGGCGGCGGTCGACGAGCAGGACCCGCTGGCCGGCTTGCGAGGCGAGCCGTTCGGCGGTGACGCAGCCGGCAAATCCGGCCCCGACGATGAGCGTGTCGAAGGCGGCGCCGCCTTCCGGCGGCGTGGGGAAGAGTTTTCGGTATGAGTGCATGGCGACGCACTGCAAACGGTGTTCCTGCACTGACCGAAGCAACGCCGTGGCCGCACTCAAACCCCTGTTGACGGCAACCGCCGTTCCTGAATGCCCCCCTGTCCCCAACTCATGCGACTTCGGCCAAAAAATGCCGAGGGCGGGCACGCTTCCTTTGAAAATTCGCAGTCTTTACAGTGCCTGTGCAGCGCCTGCTCGCGGGTCAAACGCTTTGTGAGAAACGCCGGCCCATGCCGCATGCCCTGGTTGTCGATGACGACGTTGAAGCCGCTTCCTCCCTTCGAGACCTGATCGCCGGACACGGGCTCACCGTGGCGACGGCCCGGTCACTGCGCGACGCGCGGCGCCAGGTCCTGCTGCAGCAGCCCGACATCGTGCTGCTCGACCTGCGCCTGCCCGACGGCAACGGCATGGACCTGCTGACCGAGCCGGGCATCCTCGCCGACGCCGAGGTGGTGCTGTGCACGGGCCACGCCAGCATCGACACCACCATCCAGGCGCTGCGCCTCGGCGCGGCCGACTATCTCGTCAAGCCGGTCAACCTGACGCATCTGCGCGGCCTGCTGTCGCGCCTGACCAAGCCCGCCGTGCTGCGTGCGGAGATGGAGTCGCTCAGCGCCAACCTCGATGCGACCGGCCACTTCGGCCACCTGTGGGGCAAGAGCCCGCCGATGCAGCGGCTGTACGAGCAGATCTCACGCGTCGCCAGCACCAGCGTCACGGTGTTCATCACCGGCCAGAGCGGCACCGGCAAGGAGGTCGTTGCGCAGACGGTGCACGACCTGTCGCGCCGCCGCAAGCACCCCTTCCTGGCGGTGAACTGCGGCGCCATCAGCCCGAACCTGATCGAGAGCGAGATCTTCGGCCACGAGCAGGGCAGCTTCACCGGCGCCGAGCGCCAGCACCAGGGTTTCTTCGAGCGCGCCAGCGGCGGCACGCTGTTCCTGGACGAAATCACCGAGATGCCGCTGGAGCTGCAGGTCAAGCTGCTGCGCGTGCTCGAGACCGGGCGCTTCATGCGCGTGGGCAGCACCGTCAGCCAGGAGGCCGACGTGCGCATCATTGCCGCCACCAACCGTTCACCGCAGCTCGCCGTGGCCGAAGGCCGCATGCGCGAGGACCTGCTGTACCGGTTGAACCTCTTCCCGCTGGCCATTCCGGCGCTGCGCGACCGCCTGTCCGACGTGCCCCTGCTGGCCAACCACTTCCTGCGTGCGATCTGCGCCCAGGAAGGCCAGGAACGACGCTTCTCGGCAGAGGCACTGGCCCAGCTGGCGGCCTACCCGTGGCCGGGCAATGTGCGCGAACTCCGCAACGCCGTGCAGCGGGCCTATGTGATGGCCGGCGGCGACGTGATCGACTGCCGCTGGCTGCCGAACCCGCAGGACGGCAGCGAGCCTGCCGCCGCGGATGCGGGCGACGTCAACGGCGTGCCGGCACCCGCGACAGCACCTGCACCTGCCCCGGCC
>SEEY01000446.1 GCA_004211235.1 Rubrivivax sp. | reverse complement strand
GGCCAGGGCGGTGCAGCGCATGGCCGAGCAGCTCGGCGACCCGCTCGTGCGGGCTCGCAAGCTGCTCGACAGGGGCGGCCTGGACGCCGTGCTGGCCGACGTGGAACGCCCCGGCGAGGACTTCGTGCGCAGCCGCCGAATCCAGGGCGCACTCCGGCTGGACCCGGCCTGGCCCGCCGCCGCGCAGGACCGCCTCATCGCCGCCGCCGCCGGTCTGCACGGCGCCTTTGAGCGCCGCGAGGTGCTGGGCAAGATCGCTGCGCTGCCGCTGGCCGAGGTGCAGCAACTGGCCTGGCTGAAGGCCGCGGGCGGCATCGACGGCGATTTCGACCGCCGCGAGGCGCTCGGTGCGCTGGCGCCGCGGCTGCTGGACAGCCCGGCCGTGCTGGCCGCGTGGAGCGAGGCGCTGGGCCACATCGACGGCGACTTCGAGCTGCGCACGGCCATCGACGCGCAGGTCACGGCCCGCCCCAAGCCGGCGGTGCTCGCCGCGGCGCTGCAGGCGGCCAGCCGCATCCAGGGCGACTTCGAGAAGCGCGAGGCGCTCGGCGCCGTGGTGCGGCGCATGCAAGGCGACGAAGCCGCGCTGGTGGAGGCTTATGCCCGCACCGCGAGCGGTATCTCGGGCGGCTTCGAGCGGCGCGAGGCGTTGAATCAGCTGCTGGACCGGCCCAAGCTCGGCGCCGAGGGCGTGGAACGCGTGCTGGCCAGCGCCGAAAGCATGGAAGCCGGCTTCGAGCGCCTGCAGGTGCTGCTGCGGGTGGCCGAGCGCCTCGGCCAGGCCAAGCCGGCGGATGCCGCCCTCATCGACCGCCTGCGCCGCGCCGGCCGCGGCCTGGGCGAGCATGAGCGCGGCCAGCTCGAGAACGCGCTGGACCGGATTGGCTGACTAACCCCGGCCGTTTTGGCGGCCGGACGTTGCTGCGATGCTCTGACCCGTTCCGACGGGCCGGAGCCCATCTGGCCAGGACGAATCTTCATGAGCAGTGCCAAGCGCGCGACCGCCACGGGCAGCGTTCGCGTCGATGCCGAAAGCTGGATGGACAACATGCACCCTGCCAGGGTCGACCGGCGCATCGTCAACATGCGGTGGGAGATGCGGCGCTGAACGGCGCACATTCGCCGGCGGTTCACCTCAGCGCGTCGCTACGATGCTGGCTCACGTACAGGAGTCAAGCTCGATGAACTTTGGATACAACGGCCTTCTGGGCGTGCTCATTCTTGCCGGTGACATCTGGGCCATCATCAACATCTTCCAGAGCTCGGCCAGCAATGAGAAGAAGCTGCTTTGGATACTCGCGGTGGTGCTTCTGCCGGTCCTGGGCCTGATCTTGTGGTTCTTCCTTGGTCCGCGGGGCGGCCGGGCCTAGCGGGCAATGCGTGACGACCGAGTGCCCGCCGTCGTTACATGCGCATACGCGTTTCTTTGCATTTGGTCGGCGGCTCAGTTCAGGGCGCGTTGTGATCGCAGGGTTCATCCAGCGTGACGAACCCAGCGAACTCAACCGTTGAAGGCTTCCATGAACAAACTGCTCCTGACCCTGATCGCCAGCTTCTTTGCTTCCGTGGCCATTGCGCAGCCGGTCACGCCTGCGGCGGCATCCGCACCGGCGGTGGTCAAGGCCGAAGCGAAGGCTGACAAGAACACGGCGAAGGCCATGGCGTCGGAAGCCAAGGTTGATGCGAAGGCAGACGCGACGGCCACGAAGGCCGACATGAAGGCTGCAGACGTGAAGGCCGATGCCCAGGCGGACGCCAACAAGACCAAGGCCAAGGCGCACGCCAAGGTGACCAAGGCTGATGACGCCGACAAGATGAAGGCGCAGGCGAAGGCCGAGAGCGTTGATGCCAAGGCCGATGGCAAGCAAGCCACGAAGGCCATCCGGGCCGATGCGAAGGCAGAAAAGGCCAAGGTCGAAGCCCAGGACGACAAGGCCGAAGCCAAGAAGAACACCGAGACCGTGAAGGCCGAGGGCAAGGCCGACGTGAAGGCCGCGGTCGCCAAGTAAGCGATTCGCAATGAACGAACAGACAGGTGCGCCTGTCTGTTTTCTTTCGTCTGCGCTCAGGCAGATTCGGGTTTGCCGCGCTCCTCGCGTCGGCGTCTGATCAAAGGCCGCACCTGCTCCGGTCGTTGCGCGGCCGAGCCCTCAACCAGCTCGCTTGGCCAGCACCGCCCGCGCGACGCGCGACACCGGTGGGCGACCGAGCACGCTGGAGATGAAGGCGCCGGCATCGACCAGCTTGTCCAGGTCCACGCCGGTCTCGATGCCAAGGCCGTTCAGCATGAAGACGACGTCCTCCGTCGCCACATTGCCCGTCGCGCCCTTGGCATAGGGGCAGCCGCCCAGGCCCGCCACGCTGGTGTGAAAGCTGTGCACGCCCAGCTCCATGCTCGCGTAGACATTGCTCAGCGCCTGGCCGTAGGTGTCGTGGAAATGGCCCGACACCTCGGCCAGCGGAAAGTGCCTCAACGCCCGCTCCATCGCCGCCTGCACCTTGCGCGGTGTGCCAACGCCGATGGTGTCGGCGATGTCGATGGCGTCCACGCCCAGCTCGCGCAGCGGCTTGACGACTGCTTCGACCTGATCGGCGCTGATGTCACCCTCATACGGGCAACCGAGCGAGCAGGACAGCGCCGCGCGCACCTTCACGCCGGCCGCGTGGGCACCGGCGATGACCGGCGCGAAGCGCTCCAGGCTCTCGGCGATGGAGCAGTTGATGTTCTTCTGCGTGAAGGCCTCGCTGGCGGCGGTGAAGACGAGGATCTCGTCGGGCGTGGAGGCGAGCGCGGGCTCCAGGCCTTTCAGGTTCGGTACCAGCACCGAGTAGCGCACACCCGCGCGGCGCTCGATGGCCGCCATGACGGCCGTGTTGTCGCCCATCTGCGGCACCCACTTCGGCGACACGAAGCTGGTGACCTCGATTTCCTTCAGGCCGGCATCCTGCAGCATCGCCACCAGTTGCGCCTTGTGCTCGGTGGAGACGTTTTCCTTCTCGTTCTGCAGCCCGTCGCGCGGGCCGACGTCGAGGAGCTTGACGTGGGTGGGGAGGTTCATGACAGGTCAGTCCTTGTCGTCAAGCGCTTCAAGGTCGGCCATGTCCTTCAGTCGGCCGCTTGCGCGCTTGTTGGCCTTGAAATCATCCAGGCCAATGAAGTTCAGTGGCAGACCGTCAATGTCGACGATCTCGCGTCGCTGAAAGCAGGCATCGAAATGGACGCCATCGATGTCCATCAGCAGGTCGATACGTCGCGGCGGTTGGCCGAGCTGGATCACCGTGTCGGGTGCGAAATCAGAGTGCTTGAGGTCGAGTGAGCCGAAGCCGAACTCCTGCAGCGCCGCGAGAAGCCGTTCGACGTTGGCGGGGCTGCGATCCAGCCAGAAGTCGATGTCGCCCGTATAGCGGGGATGGCCATGCGCGGCCAGTGCGTAGCCGCCGACGACGAGGTACTCAACGCGATGCGCGTTGAGTAACTCGGCAAACTCTTTGAAGTCCGGGTTGAGCATCGGGATGTTCGGCGAGACCTTCGTGCTGAAGCCGCAGCTGCTCGACCGCCGCCAGCCGCTCCGCAACTGGGCGGGAGCGCCAGTAAGCCAAGTCCTCGGAGGTTTGGCTCTTGCGGTCGGTGATTTTCAACGTGCGCAGCATCACTGGATTGTCACGCTTCCAGCTTCAGAAGCTCAGCACCATCGCCCACCTGGTCGCCGACGGCGAACAGCAGCTCCGCCACCTTGCCGTCCCGTGGCGCGCTGATGGTGTGCTCCATCTTCATCGCCTCCATGACGGCCAGCGGCTGGCCCTTGGTGACGGTGTCGCCGGCCTGGGCGAGGAAGGCGATGAGCTTGCCGGGCATGGGGGCGGTGAGGCGGCCGCCTTCGCTGGGCGCATCCCCGGCATGGGCGATGAGGTCCACCTCGGTCAGCACGGCCGAGCCGTTCGCGGCGAAGACGGCGAAGCGTTCGCCCTGCAGTCGAGAGACGCCGAAACATACGAGCTCTTCCTCGATGCCGAACGAATCGG
>SEEY01000445.1 GCA_004211235.1 Rubrivivax sp. | reverse complement strand
CCATCGCCGGCCGCCTGAACCTGTTCGTGCGCAGCGACGAGCAGGAGCAGGCCTGGCGCTGGGTCGAGCCCATCCTGGACGCCTGGGCCGCCGACACGAGCGGCCCGCGCCCCTACTCCTCCGGCTCCTGGGGGCCCGCGGCCGCCAGCGCGCTGGTGGCGCGCGACGGTTTCCACTGGGCGGAAGAGCAATGAAGGCGGCCGCGACGCGCCGTCCCAAGCAAGGCCTTGCCCTCTCGGAGGGCCGCGCAACGTACCCGTTGAGCGAGGAGCGGACATGAGCATTCTTGAACGGGTGAAGGCGGCGCTGCCGGCCCTGCCGCCGGCCGAGCAACGCGTCGCCAAGCTGCTGCTGCTCGATGCGCGCAGCTTTGCCAGCCTGCCCGTCAGCGAGCTGGCGGACCGGTCCCACGTGAGCAAGCCCACCGTCGTGCGCTTCTGCCGCAGCGTCGGCTATGACGGCCTGGCGGACTTCAAGCTGAAGCTCGCCGGCAGCGTCAACGAGGGCGTGCCCTTCGTGCACCGCGCGGTGGACGAAGACGACAAGCCGCAAGACATCATCGTCAAGGTGGTCGACAACGCTGTCGCCGCGCTGCTGCACTACCGCAACGACGCGGCGAGCCACGCCTTCGAGCGCGCTATTGAAGCGCTCGCCGACTCCGCGCGTCACAACAAGCGCATCGAGTTCTACGGCGTCGGCAATTCCGGCATCGTGGCGCAGGACGCGCAGCACAAGTTCTTCCGACTGGGTGTGAACACCGTCGCCACCAGCGACGGCCACGTGCAGCTGATGAGCGCCACCATGCTCCAGCCCGGCGACTGCGCCGTCATCATCAGCAACTCCGGCCGCAGCCGGGACCTGCTGGACGCCGCCGAGATCGCGCGCAAGAAGGGCGCAACCATCATCATCATCACCGCCAGCGCCTCGCCACTGGCCCAGCTGGCCCTCGGGCCGAGCCAGATCCTGCTGGCGGTGGACCACCCCGAGGACTTCGACCGCTACAGCCCGATGGTGTCGCGGCTGCTGCATTTGATTGCGGTGGACATCCTGACGACAGGCGTGGCGCTGAAGCTGGGCCAACACCTGCGGCCGATGCTGCAGGAGATCAAGAAGAACCTGCGCGCGAAACGCTACGCAGGTTGAGGCGACCCGCTCAGGCCGGCGTTCCGACTGGCCAGAGCAGTTCGGCGACGCCGTAGACCCGCGCCAGCTCGCGCAGCTTCTCCGGCGCATCGTTCAGCTTGAGCGTTGCGCCCTGCTCGCGGCACTGGCGTGACGCCGACAACAGCAGGCTGAGCGCGGAGGAGTCGAAATCCGTCAGCTCCTGGGCCGACAGACGCACCTCGCGGCCGGCCGCGGCCAGCACCTGCGCTGCTTCGGCACGCAAGGCCGGAGACATCTGCGCCCAGGCGGCGCGCGCGCCGTCCATGCGCAGCCGCGCGGGCAGCTTCAAGCCACTCATGACCGGCACCCCCTTCGAGCAGCGCGCTGTTCCACCGAGCGGGACCGAGCCCCTTCGGGCGGCCGTGCGGGGCTCATCAGCTTTTCGCGGCGCCGGCCTTGGCGTTCTTGTCAGCGAGGCTCTTGATCAGACCGTCGATGCCGTTGGCACCGATCTCCTGCGCGAAGCTGTTGCGGTACTGGTCAGCCAGCCAGATTCCGAGCACGTTGACGTCGTAGATCTTCCACTCGGCGCCGCTCTTCTCCAGGCGGTAGTCGAGCTGGATGGCATCGCCCTTGCCGCGGATCTCGGTTTTCACCACGACGTCGGTGTCGGTCGGCTGGCCACGGAAGGGCTTCAGGCCGATCTGCTGGTCTTTCACCTGGGTCAACGCACCGGAGTAGGTCCGCACCAGCAGCGTCTTGAACTCCGCTTGCAGCCTGGCCTGCTGGTCCGGCGTCGCCTGGCGCCAGAAGCGGCCGACCGCTGAAGACGTCATGCGCTGGAAGTTGACGTGCGGCATCACCTTGGCGTCGACCAGGGCAATGATCTTGTTGATGTTGCCGGCCTGGATGTCCTTGTCGGACTTGACCGCTTCGATGACTTCGATCGACAGGCCACGGATGAGCTGGTCGGGGGCGCTGCCGTCGGCGGCATGGGCGGCGTGCACCAGGCCCAGGCTCAGGGTCGCGAGGGCGGCCACGTTGAACGCACGGCGGCGCAGGGAGGTCAGCAATTTCATGATGTCGCTTTCTCAGAACAGGACAGTCGCTCTAACGCGCCAGCCCGTGGTTTGGTTCACCGCGAGGCGGCGGACGACGGATCGGCGGGCTTCTTTGCGGTGGGTTCGGGCGCCGAGGCCGTGGCGGCAGGCGCCGAGGCGGCGTCCGCGGGCGCCGAGGCGCCATTGCCGGGCACCAGCACTTCCACTTCCTCATCGTCGTCGAAGCTGCCGCGGCGCTGCAGGTAGGCGTCCCGATAGAAGGTGTACTTGTCTAGCGCGATGCCTTCGAGCATCGCGCCGGCACGCAGGAAGTTGGCGCGGGTGTTGATGATGCTCAGCGTGGTGATCGCGACCTTCTTGCTGCCGTCGTCGAAGATGACGCCGGGCGATGCCTGCCAGTCCACCGGCAGCGCGAGAGAGTCGCGCACCGAAGACGGACCGAACACCGGCCAGACGATATAGGCACCGGTGCCCATGCCCCACTTGCCCAGCGTCTTGCCGAAGTCCTGCGTGTTCTTCTCCAGGCCGGCCTCGGTGGCGACGTCCAGCACGCCGGCCAGGCCGATGGTGGAATTCACGGCAAAGCGCATGCCCTGCTCGACGCCCGCCTTGAAGCGGCCCTGCAGCATCAGGTTCACCGCCGACCAGGCATCGCCGATGTTGCCGAAGAAATTGTCGATGCCGGTGCGGATAGGCGCCGGCACGACCTCGGAGTAGGCCGTTGCCACAGGCTTGAGCACGTTGGCGTCGAGCTTCTCGTTGAAGGCGAACACCTTGCGGTTCCATGACTCCCAGGGGTCCAGCCGCTGGCCCTTGGAGCCCATGACCTTGTCGGCCGCGGCCGAAATCCGGTCGCCCACCTTCTGCACCGTCTGGCAGCCCGTCATGCCCAGCACGAGGGCCGCGGCGGCCATCCAACGCATCCATGCCTTCACGGCTTGCTCCCTGAAGCCGGCGGGGCACTGCCCATGTCCGACGCCTTGCTGTTGATGAACTGGCCGATCAGGTTCTCCAGCACGACGGCGCTCTGCGTCTGCTTGATGAGGTCGCCGGCCACGAGGTTCTTCTCGTCCGCACCCGGCTCCAGGCCGATGTATTGCTCGCCCAGCAGACCCGAGGTCAGGATCTTGGCGGAACTGTCCTTGGGAAACTGAGTCGCCTTGTTCAGGTTGATCACGACGCGTGCCTGGAAGGTCTTGTCGTCGAAGGTGATCGTCTCGACGCGGCCGACGACGACGCCGGCGCTCTTCACTGCCGCATTCGGCTTGAGGCCACCGATGTTGTCGAAGCGCGCCGACACCTGGTAGGTCGCATCGAAGTTGAGGCTGAGCAGATTGCCGGCCTTCAGCGCGAGGAAGAGCAACGCCGCGCCGCCGAGCAGCACGAAGAAGCCTACCCAGGCGTCATGTCGAGAGGCTTGCATGTGGTGTCCCTGACTCCATTCAGATCGAAAACATCATCGCGGTCAGCATGAAGTCCAGCGCCAGCACGGCAAGGGACGACAGCACGACGGTGCGCGTGGTGGCGGCCGCCACGCCTTCCGGCGTGGGCCGGCAGGTGTAGCCCTGCAGCAGCGAAACGAAGGTGACGGTCACGCCGAACACCAGGCTCTTGACGACGCCGTTGCCGATGTCCTTGAACACATCGACGCCCCCCTGCATCTGTGACCAGAACGCACCGGCGTCGATGCCGATCAACGGCACCGCCACGACCCAGCCGCCGATGATGCCCAGCGCCGAGAAGACTGCCGCAAGTAAGGGCATGGCAATAAAACCACCCAGGAAGCGCGGCGCGAGCACCCGCTGCACGGGGTCGACAGCCATCATCTCCATGGCCGTGAGCAGCTCACGGCCATGGAGATGATGGCTGTCG
>SEEY01000017.1 GCA_004211235.1 Rubrivivax sp. | reverse complement strand
CCCGCTCGGTCGCGCCGTCAGGGAAGACGGCATCCAGCGTCAGGAACAGGCCGGCATGGGCCGAGGCCTCACCCTTCTCGGAGTAGTCGCGGAACTGCGGCGACTCGCTGGACATGTGGTTGACGATGACGTCCGCCATCACGTCCAGTTCTTGCGTCAGCGCCTTGATGTCGCCCCAGCCGCCGAGGCGCGGGTCGACCTGCGTGTGGTCGATGGGGTCGAAGCCGGCGTCGGCGCCGTCGATGGCATGAAAGAAGGGCAGCAGGTGCACGCCGCCGAACACGCCGTGCAGCGGCGAGCCGGGCTCCGTGAGCAGGCGCTTCAGGCGCGCGAGATCGGCGCCGTCGCGCCGGCCTCCGAGGCGGTCGACGTAGGTGATGAGCTGGACTTGGTTTTTCATGATTGAGGGCGCACGCGCAGCACGCAGACGGCCGCGACGGCCAGCAGCACGCCGGCCAGGCGGATGACGTTCTCGGGCCGACCGCCCAGCAGGCTGTCGTAGAACAGCGGCAAGGTCACCGCCTGGATGAGCATGGGGATGACGATGAACATGTTGAAGATGCCCATGTAGACGCCCGCACGCTCGGGCGGGATGCTGCCGGCCAGCAGCACATAGGGGTTGCCCATCATGGAACCCCAGGCCAGGCCGATGCCGACCATGGGCAGGAAGAGCCAGGCCTTGTCGGTGATGCCGGGCAAGGCCCACATGCCGGCCGCCGCGCAGGCCAGCGCAAAGGCATGCACCCATTTCGCGCCGAGGCGCTTGGTGAACGGCACCATCGCGAAGGCGGCGACAAAGGCAACGGCGTTGTAGAAGCCGCCGACCTGGCCGTTCAACAGCGCCGCATCGCGAAAGCCGGCGCTGTGCGGGTCGTCCGTGCCGAACACCGTGGCGGCCAGCGTGGGCACGATGTAGATCCAGTAGCACATCATTGCGTACCACTGGAACAGCGCCATCCACCAGAGCCGGCGCATCGTCGCGGGCATCTCTCGCAGCGCCGCCCAGATCTCGCCGAGCGTGGCGCCCAGGCCGTGCGGCAGCGCGCGCAGGCGGGCGATCTCCTCGGCCGGCAAGGGCAGCTCGGGCACCCGGCGGACGGACCACCAGACCGTCGTGAACGACAGCAGCGCACCGATGACGAACGCCAGCGTCGTGACGACCGGGATGCCGTTGGCGCCGAGCGCGTCCTTGTTCATGCCGAAGGCGACGAGCAGGCTGGGCGTGAGGTAGGCGAGCGTCTGCGCCAGCCCGGTGAACGAGGCCTGGGTGAGGAAGCCGCTGGCGTGTTGCTCCGGCCGCAGCCGGTCGCTGACGTAGGCGCGGTAGGGCTCCATGGTCACGTTGTTGGCGGCGTCCAGGATCCACAGCAAACCGGCCGCGAACCACAGCGCAGGGCTGAACGGCATCGCCAGCAGGCCGAGCGAACAAAGCAGCGCGCCGATCAGGAAGTACGGCGTGCGCCGGCCCAGGCGATGGGTCGTGCGGTCGCTCATCGCGCCGATGAGGGGCTGCACGAGCAGGCCGGTGATGGGGCCGGCCAGCCACAGGTAGGGCAGGCTCTTGCCGTCGGCGCCGAGCATCTGGTAGATCGGGCTCATGTTGGCCTGCTGCAGGCCGAAGCTGAACTGGATGCCGAGGAAACCGACATTCATGTTCACGATCTGGGAGAACGACAGGTGCGGCTTGTTCATGCACGCACCTCCGGCGGCAGGGCGTGCAGCGCTTCGCGCCATGGCGACAATAACGCCGGGTCTGCAGGCAGCGGGCCGCGCACGCCGCAGATCATCGCAGCGTAGCGATTGGCCAGCGCCAGCGTGGCGGCCAGGTCGCGGCCCAGCGACAGGCCGGCCAGCAACAGGGCCGTGAAGCCGTCGCCCGCACCGACGCTGTCGACGAACGCCGGCTGGGCCACGCCCGCCCCCGCCGCCAGCAGGCGGCCCTGCTCGCCGTGCAGCGCATAGCCGGCGGCACCGCGCGTCAGCACGAGGCCCTGCAGAGAGAAGCGCGCCATCAGCGCCGGCAGCGTGGGCTCGAACCAGCCGAACAGGCAGTCCAGCTCGTCCTCGTTGACCTTGACCCAGTCGGCCAGCATCAGCGACTCGGCGGCCAGTGCGGGCCCGTCGGCGCCCGGGCGCAGGTTGAGGTCGAGCAGACGCGGGCCGGCCAGCCGCTTGAGGCTTGCGCGGATGGCCGCGCGCGACACCGCATGGCGCTGTGCGAGGCTGCCGAAGTAGGCGATGCCCGTCTCAGCGACAGCGGGCAATTCGAGGTGATCCCAGGCCGCATCGGCATGGATCTCGAAGCAGTGCCCGCCAGACCCGTCCTCGTGGACGCTGACGCGGCCGGTCGCATGGGCCGCGTCGCGCTGGATGGCGTCGACGGCGAGGCCGAAGCGCGCGGCGCTTTCCAGCACGAGCCGGCCGGCCGCATCGTTCGCGCCGATCCGGCTGACGAAGCGCACCGGGGCGCCGAGCGCCGCCAGCGAGCGCGCCACGTTGAAGGGCGCGCCGCTGGCGACCGGCCCGTCGTGGAACTCGTCCACGAGGGCCTCGCCGAGCACGGTGATCGGGGTCGCCATGGGCATCAGAAGCTGTAGCGCAGCGACGCCTTGACCGTGCGGCCCGTGTAGGCGCGCGCCGCGCCGCGGCCGTCGTTGCTCTCCGTGTAGGCCAGCTCGTTGAAGAGGTTGTTGGCTGCCAGGGTGAGCGTGGCGCGGTCGGTCAGCGCATAACTGGCGAACGCGTTGACCACGGTGTAGGCCGGCAGCGTGACCGTCAACGGGCCGGCCGGGCTGTCATCCAGGCTCTTGCCCGTGCCGACGATGCTGACGCCCAGGGTCAGCGCATCGCCGATGTTGGCGGTGGGCGTGAGCTGGTAGACCACCTTGGCCTGGCGCTTGGGCGCGCGGCCGTCGGCCTGCTTCGCGTCGGTGTAGGTCAGGCCGCCCAGCACGCTGAACAGGCCGAAGCGCGCCGAGCCCTCCAGCTCCAGGCCGGTGCTGCGGTAGGCATTGGCCTTGGCCACGATGGGAACGGTCGTGACGTCGACATTGACCTCGTCGGTCTTGGCGTGGAAGAGCGTGGCAAACAGGCTCATGCCGTTGCCGCGGATCTTGACGCCGGCCTCTGCCTGCCTGACCTTGTTGGTCGGGATGGTCGGGCTCTTGCCGTTGACGAGATCGGGGTTGTTGAAGAAGGTGATGCGGCTGGAGTTGTAGGCCGCGCCATCGGAATAGCGGGCGAAGACCGACAGGTCCTTGCTGAGCGCGTAGTTGCCGCCGAGCGAGTACGAGGTGCGCGCGAAGTCATAGTCGATGGCGTTCGGCTTGCTCAGGTCGTAGGCCAGGCCGGCGTTGGACTGGAGGTAGGCGCCACGGGCCTTCTGGTTGTCGCGGCGCAGGCCGATGTCGGCACTCAGCGCACCCGCCTCCAGGTTGATCACGACATAGGGCGCATTGGTCGTGTACTTGCTGTCCTGGGTGTTGCTGCAGCAGCCGCCGAAGCCCGGCGAGCCGTTGACGACGCCCGGCACATTGAGCACACGCGCGCCGCTCTCTTCCGCCGTCAGCGAGTACTGGTTGAAGTTCCACGTCAGGTCGAGCTTCTGCATCGACGTGTACAGGCCGGCGACGGCATTGAGGGTGGCGCCATTGCCGAGTTCGAACCCGCGCGAAAACTTCAGGTCGTTGGCCATCAGGCCGGCGTTGTCCACCCGGGTGTTGAAGACGACCGCGGTGAACCTGTTGCCCGTGTAGGCCTGGCCGGCGTCGGCACCGGTGGCGATGGTGGTGCCGGCGGGTGCCGCGGAGACGTCGTCGCCCGGGAAGATGCCGATGAAGCGCCCCGAGTTCCTGCTCCACGAGAACTTGTTCTGCAGACGGAAGCCGCCACCGGCGTCCAGGTCCACCTCGGCACCGAAGGCATCGCTCCTGGCCGAAAGACCGTCGCGGATGTTGCTGGTGGCACGGCCGTTGGTGTTGGTCAGCGTGCTGTCGAGCGGCCAGGCGGTGTCGTAGAAGGCGGCGCGGCGCGGGTCCAGCCCCGGGATCTCCTGGATGCTGCCGTTCACGTAGCGCACCGGGGTGGGCATGAAGGTGGGCGTGTGGTCGTCCAGGTGCTTGAGGCTGAAGCGAACGAAGCTCTTGCCCTCGAGCTCGAAGGTGACGTTGGCGCGCACCTGGCCGCCGTTCTCGGTGCCGTCCGCGCCCTTGCGGCCGGCGTCGCCGAGGCGGTAGAAACCGCCGATGAAGAAGCGCGTCTTGGGCGCCAGCCGGCCGCCGTAGCCGAAGTCCACGCGGGTCTGGTCGTAGTCGAGCCCCTTGGTCAGCTGGAGGCTGCCGCCCGGCTCCAGGCCGGTCTTGCCGATGAAGTTGATGATGCCGCCGGGCGCGCCGGTGGCCAGCACGGCGGCCGAGCCACCGCGCACGACTTCGAGCCGCTCGAAGGCCGCATCGGCGCGCATCCAGGTGTCGGGCGTCGCGAACGAGTCGTCGCCGAACTGCACGATCGGCAGGCCGTCTTCCTGGAACTGGATGTAGCGCGCGCCGCCGGCCGAGACGGGAATGCCGCGAACGGACACGTTGGCATTGGATTCACCGCCGCTGGCCTCGGCGCGGATGCCCGGCACGCCGCGCAGCAGATCGGCCGAGCTGGCCGCGGTGACGGCGGCGACGCCTTCGCTTTCGATGGTCGAGATGGCGACGCTGGAGCGCATCTTGGACTTGGCCGAAGACGCGCCGGTCACGACGACGGCATCGAGCTTGAGGCCATCCGCCGGCTCGGCGGGGGCGGCCTGCTGGCCGTGCGCGGCGACGCTGAGGAGCGCCAGGGCGACGGCGGCCGAGAGCGGCTGCAGCGTGGGACGACGGCTGGACGAAGGGTGGCTGGTCATGGAGTCTCCTGGGTGATGTTTGAACGCCCTCTGCGGGGCAGCGCGGGCCGGCTGCCTTCTGCGGCGCCGTTCCATGCCTTCATTGTGCGATCCGAACTGACGCTTTGCAATCGATTGCATGTCAGTACAAACACGCATGCATAGGACCTGCCAAGATAAGGCAGGAGGTCAGTGCAATCGAAGAGCAGTCACGCCCGCGGCGCCGTACGGGCGATGTAGACGCAGCCGGAAGCGGCGGGCTGACCGGCCGGCGGGCCGCATCGGCCCAGGCAGCCAGCCAGGCGTGTCAGCCGGCTGGCGCGCTCTGCCGCAGCTTCAGGTAGACCGGCATCGTGCGCGGTTCGGCGCGCTCGCCGCGCAGCTGGCCCAGCAAGGCTTCCACCAATTCGACACCCGCCTCCGCGACCGGCTGGTGCACGGTCGTCAGCGGCGGGTCGCAATAGGCGGCCAACGGCATGTCGTCGTAGCCGATGACGGCCACATCGCCCGGCACGCTGCGACCGGCGGCCCGCAAGGCCTGGATGGCCAGCAGCGCCAGCACGTCGCTGCAGCAGACCACCGCGTCGAAGTCCCGGCGTGCGGTGCAGAACTCCGTCAGCACAGCGGTCGCGACGCCCGGCTCGAAAGGCGCGGCCAGTTCCAGCGCGGGGTCGACTTCCAGGCCGGCCTCGCGCAACGCCTGCGCATACCCCTGGCGGCGCAGCCAGACCTCCGGCAGGCGGGCGTCGCCGACGAAGGCGATGCGCCGCCGCCCCAGCTGCAGCAGATGCCGTGCCGCGAGCAGGCCGCCGAGCACGTTGTCACCGCCGACGCTGCAATAGAGCTGCTGCGGCATCTCGCCGCCCCAGACCACCAGCGGCAGCTTGCGGGCGGCCATCTCGTTGAGCTGGTCGTGGTGGCGCCATTGGCCGATCAGCACGACACCGATGGCCTTGCCCGAGTCGAACCAGTGCGAGGCCAGGTCGAGGTGCTCGGCGTCCACGCGCGACAGCAGCATGTCGTAGCCGCGATCGGTCAGCGCGTCGGCAATGGAGCCGACGATGGACAGGAAGAACGGGTCGGAGATGTGCTGGCGCGACCTGGCCTCGTAGGGCACGACGACGGCCACCGTCTTGTTCTCCTGCAGCCGCAGATTGCGGGCGCCGAAGTTGATCGAATAGTTCAGCGAGCGCGCCAGTTCAGCGACGCGCTGGCGGGTCTCGATGTTGACCAGCTCGCTGCCATTGAGCGCCCGCGACACGGTGGACACCGACACGCCGGCGAGGCGCGCAATGTCCACCATCTGCATCCGGCGCTGCTCGCCTGCTAACGGAGTGACTGAAGGGGCTTCGGGAGGATTGGGCTTGGACATCAGTCCGCCATCGTCGCAGGGCCCGTGGCGCCCGACAAGCCACGTCAACCCGGGCCGGCACCTTGCGAAGCTCGGCACACCCAGACGGTGGCAGCCTCGCCGCCCGGTGCACGGTAGCCGGCCTCGACCGCCGCCCGCGCCGCCCCAACCTGCGCGGCCGGCATCAGCGCGACGACGCAGCCACCGAAGCCGCCACCGGTCATGCGCGCGCCGCCTTCGCTGCCGATGGCGGCCTGCAGGATCTCGACGAGCCGGTCGATGGCCGGCACGGTGATCTCGAAGTCGTCGCGCATGGAGGCATGCGACTCGGCCATCAGGCGGCCCAGCGCTTCGAGGTCGCCAGCGGCCAGGGCATAGGCCGCTGCCAGCGTGCGGGCGTTCTCGGTGACGACGTGACGGGCGCGCCGGTAGCTTGTCTCGTCTAGCCCGGCTGCGCCAGCCTGCAGCCCGGCCAGGTCGATGTCGCGCAGCGCAGGCACGCCGTAGTGGCGGGCCGCGGCCTCGCACTGGCTGCGCCGGGTGTTGTATTCGCTGTCCACCAGGCCGCGCTGCACGCGCGAGTGGACGATCATGACGGCCAGGTCCGCCGGCAGCGGCACCGCGCGTGTCGTCAGGCTGCGGCAGTCGATCAGCAGCGCGTGGCCCGGTTCGCCGCGCGCCGAGATCAGCTGGTCCATGATCCCGCAGTTGCAGCCGACGAACTCGTTCTCGGCGCGTTGCGCCAGCAGGGCGAGCTGCGTAGGGTCCAGCGACAGGCCCTGCAGCGACTTGAACGCCTGGCCGATGGCCACCTCGAACGAGGCCGACGACGACAGCCCGGCCCCCTGCGGCACGTTGCCGGCCACGGCCAGGTCCGCGCCCGACAGCGGCAGGCCCGTGTCTCGCAGCATGCGCACCATGCCGCGCGCGTAATTCGCCCAGTGCGCGTCGTCGCGCGGCGTGATGTCGGCACCGAGGCGGAAACGGTCGATGGCGCCGCCGAAGTCGGCCGCGACGATCTGCACCTCGTCGTCATCCCGGGCGCGGGCGGCGATGACGGTGCCGAAGTCGATGGCGCAGGGCAGCACGAAGCCGTCGTTGTAGTCGGTGTGCTCGCCGATCAGATTGACCCGGCCCGGCGCCTGCACGTGCAGCGTCGGTTCGAGGGCGAAGGCGGCGCGGAACGCTTCGTTCGCACGTTCGCGTGGATTCATGTCTGCTCCCGGTAATGGATGTCGCTGACCGCCCGCAGCCGCTCGGCTGCCTGCTCGGGCGTCAGGTCGCGCTGGGCCTCGGCCAGCATCTCGAACCCGACCATGAACTTGCGGACCGTCGCCGAGCGCAGCAGGGGCGGGAAGAAGTGTGCGTGCAGCTGCCAGGGTGCGGCCTCGCCTGCCTCGGCGACGCCCGCCGTGGCCGCGGTGTCGAACGGCGCGTGGTGCCAGCCCATGGAATAGGGAAAGGAGCAGCGGAACAGGTTGTCGTAGCGCGAGGTCAGGCGCTTGAGGGCGTCCGCCAGGCTGGCGCGCCGGGCGGCATCGAGCTGCGGCAAGCGCTGCACGGCAAAGCGTGGCAGCAGCAGAGTCTCGAAAGGCCAGGTGGCCCAGAAGGGCACGATGGCCAGCCAGTCCGCGTTCTGCACGACGACGCGCTCGCCGTCGGCCTCGCGCGCCGCCACGTCCAGCAGCATCGCGCGGCCGTGACGGGCGAAGTAGGCGCGCTGATGCTCGTCCTCGGCAGTGGCCTCGTCGGGCAGGAAGTCGGTGGCCCAGACCTGGCCGTGCGGATGCGGGTTGGAGCACCCCATCATGGCGCCCTTGTTCTCGAAGACCTGCACCCAGGGGTAGGTCTGCCCCAGTTCCGCACTCTGCTCACACCAGGTGTCGACGACACGGGTGATCGCCGGGACGCTCAGCTCGGGCAGGGTCTTGCCGTGGTCCGGCGAGAAGCAGATGACGCGGCTCGCGCCGCGCGCCGGCGTCAGCTCGAACAGCGGGTCAGCGCCTGCGGCAGCGGCGGGCGTGTCGCCCATCAGCGCGGCGTAGTCGTTGGCGAAGACGAAGGTGTCGGTGTAGTCAGGGTTGCGCTCGCCGGTCACGCGCAGGTTGCCGGCGCAGAGGTAGCAGTCCGGGTCGTGGGCGGGGCGCAGCATGTCGTCCGCCGTCTCCTGCTGGCCTTGCCAGGGACGCTTGGCACGATGGGGCGAAACGAGCACCCAGCGGCCGGTCAGCGGGTTGCGGCGACGGTGGGAATGGTCGGCGGGGTCAAAGTTCATAGACGGCGAAGGTACACGAGGAAACGGATCTCATCGATCGTGTGCGTGAGTGCACGGCATTGTCCGACGCCATGAAAAAGGCCGGCATGCGCCGGCCTTGTTTTGGGTTCACGACTGCCGGCTTGCAAGCCGGCAGGACGCCTCCCGCCTGTCGGACGGGCCATCGGGCCCGTCCTGCGTGCGGGTTCAGTCCTTCGCGTAGATGTCGATGTCCTTCGTCTCGCGAACGAACAGCACACCGATGACGAAGGTCGCGGCAGCGATGACGATGGGGTACCACAGGCCGTGATAGATGTTGCCGTTCTGCGCCACCATCGCGAAGGTGATGGAAGGCAGCATGCCGCCGAACCAGCCGTTGCCGATGTGGTACGGCAGGCTCATCGACGTGTAGCGGATGCGGGTCGGGAACATCTCCACCAGCATGGCCGCGATCGGGCCGTAGACCATCGTCACGTAGAGCACCAGGATGAACAGGATGCCGATGACCATGGGGACGTTGGCTTTGGCCATGTCCGCCTTGGCGGGGTAGCCGGCAGCCTTCATCGCGTCGCCGAGTTCCTTCTTGAACGCAGCGATGGCCTTGGTGCTGGCTTCGTCGAACTTGTGCTCGGTCAGCCGACTGGCGGTCGGGACGGCGATTTCCTTCTCGCCGACGCGAACGACGGTGGGAGCACCGGCGGCCGCTTCGATCGTCTCGGAGCTGGCCGACGACTGGGCCAGCGCACGCTTGGCGATGTCGCAGGCGCTGGTGAAGTCCACCTCACGTGCCAGCGGGCTGCCCTGGAAGGAGCAGCTGGCCATGTTGGTGGTCAGCGTGACCTTGGCCGTCTCCTGAGCCTTGGCCAGGTCGGGATTGGCCGCAGCGGTCAGCGCCTTGAACAGCGGGAAGTAGGTCAGCGCAGCGAGCAGCAGGCCGGCCATGATGATGGGCTTGCGGCCGATCTTGTCCGACAGCGTGCCGAAGATGACGAAGAAGGGCGTGCCCAGCAGCAGCGAGATGGCGATCCAGATGTTGGCGCTGGCCTGGTCGACCTTGAGCACCGACGTCAGGAAGAACAGCGCATAGAACTGGCCCGAATACCAGACCACGCCCTGGCCGGCCACCAGGCCGAACAGCGCGAGCAGCACGATCTTCAGGTTCTTCCACTGGCCGAAGGACTCGGACAGCGGTGCCTTGGACGTCTTGCCCTCGGCCTTCATCTTCTGAAAGGCGGGCGACTCGTTCATCGACAGACGGATCCACACCGAGATGCCGAGCAGCAGGATGGAGACAATGAAGGGAACACGCCAGCCCCAGTCGCCGAAGTCCTTCTCGCCGAGCGAAGTGCGCACGCCCAGGATGACCATCAGCGACAGGAACAGGCCCAGCGTCGCGGTCGTCTGGATCCAGGAGGTGTAGGCGCCACGCTTGCCGTGCGGCGCATGCTCCGCCACGTAGGTGGCTGCACCGCCGTACTCACCGCCGAGGGCCAGGCCCTGCAGCAGACGCAGGCCGATCAGGATGACCGGGGCTGCGGCACCGATGGTCGCGTAGGAGGGCAGCACGCCGACGATGAACGTCGACAGGCCCATGATCAGGATGGTCACCAGGAAGGTGTACTTGCGGCCGATCATGTCGCCGAGACGGCCGAACACCAGCGCGCCGAACGGGCGCACGATGAAGCCGGCAGCAAAAGCCATCAGCGAAGCGATGAACGCGGCCTGAGGGTCCAAGCCCGCGAAAAACTGCTTCGCAATAATCGGGGCGAGGGAACCGTAGAGGTAGAAGTCGTACCACTCGAACACCGTGCCCAGCGAGGAGGCGAAGATGACCTTCTTCTCCTCTTTGGTCATCGGCGTGGCGGCCGTGGAAGTGGCAGTTGCCATTGATAAGTCTCCGTCTGTTGTCGGGCCGCCCCACAGGCTTCCCTTGGTTGCGACTATTCACAGTCCCTCTGACCGTGTTCTGACACGAGCCTGAATCGAAACTGACAAACCCCGCACGAACCCGAGGTTTGCATTTCTCAATGCGGGAAAAGATGCGGCTCGGGGGTAAATCCCGAGACGGTCTGCATCAGTGCTTGCGGGCGACGCCGGGGCGCGGCTGGGCCGCCGACTCCCACGCGCCGCTGCGAAACCAGGGGTCGCCGTCGAGCGCCGCGCGCAGCATCGGCAGCGCGTCCTGGCCCCAGAACAGACGCCCCTCGAACTCGACGGTAGGCACGCCGAACACACCCAGCGCGAGCGCCGCCTCGGTCTCGGCGCGCAGGCGCTGCTTGACCGCATCGCTGGCCGGGTCCTGCGCAGGCGCCAGGAGGCTGGTCAGCGTGGCGAGACGTGCGGCATCGCTGGCATCGGCACCCGCGCCGCGCCAGACGTGGTGAAAGAGCTGCTCCACGACCCAGCGGCCTGGCGTGTCGCCGGGCTGGCCCTCGGGCGCTGCGCAAGCCCAGGCCAGGCGCAGCAGCGGCAGGGGGTTGAACGGATGTTGGGCCGGCGGGTCGAGCACGACGCCCTGGGCATGCGCCAGCCACGCGACCTGGCGGAAGGTCCAGCGCCGCTTGGCGTCGATCTCGGCCGGCCCCTTCTGCCCGAGTGCCTGCAGCAAGGCAGCGAACAGGATGGGCCGGTAGACGACCTCGACGCTGCGGCCGGCGAGCGTCTCGGGCAGCGCCTCGAAGCCGAGGGCGGCGTAGGGAGAGACGGGGTCGAAGTAGAAGGTCAGCTGCTTCATCGCTGTGGCTCCATGTTCGCTGGCATCGCACCCAGCCACACGCCGTGGCGATGCAGCTGGACGCGCCGCGCGGGCAGCTGATCGAGGATCTGGCGTTGCACCGTCGCCGGTGCGCCGCCCCAGCCGGCGATCTCCTGGAGGCTGCGCGCACAGCCGCGGCACCAGCCGGTGGCGGCGTCCATCTCGCAGACGTCGATGCAGGGCGAGGCGACCACGGGCGTCACGACTGCACCACGTCGATGACCGGCGCACCGGTCAGCGCCTGCAGCTGCTGCGGTGTCAGCCTGAACACGCCGTTCGGATGCCCGGCGGCGGCCCAGATGACGTCGAAACGGAACAATTCGCGGTCGATGAAAAGCTGTGGCGGGGGCGCCCCGTCGCTGGGCGCGAATCCGGCGGGCGACACGCCGCCGATGGAGAAGCCCGTGCGCGCCTTGACGAAGTCGGCATCCGCCCGGCCGAGCGCCCCGGTGTGAGGCTTGAGTTTGGACTCGTCGACGCGTCGGTCGCCGGAGGTGATGACCAGCACGGCGGAGTCGTCGGCCTTGCGGCGGAAGACGACGGACTTGGCAATCTGGCCCAGCGTGACGCCGAGCGCGTCGGCGGCCTCCTGGGCGGTGCGGGCGGAGGCCTCCAGCCACAGCGGAAGGTGCGGATGGCCGCCGGCCGCGAGCGCGGCGCTGACGCGCTGGAAGCCTTCGGGACGGTTGGAAATGCAGTCGGGTTCAGCCATGGCACGATTGTGTCGCGCCGGCGCCCTGCCCTGGTCCCGGGCCTAGTCGCGGTCCTTGCCGTGGCCCTGGCCTTTGCTCTTGCCGTGCTCCTTGTGGCCCTTGCCATGGCCCGGCTCGTCATTCCTCGGGCGTTCATACCGCTCCTGGTACCAGTCCTCCTGGACGAAGTACACCGGCACCCCGCAGGCGTTGTAGCGCGCGCAGTGTTTGCTCCAGTGCTTCTGGTGGCCAGGCGGGATGCGCATGTAGACAGGCTCGACATGCACCGGCCGGCGCTGCACCCAGACCGGCTCCCGCAGCACCACCGGCGGCGGCGTGTTGCCGATGTCGATGCGGCCGTAGAAGCCAGGCTGGCCGATCTGGACGGACACGCCGACCTCGGTTGCGTGGGCGGCGGTGGCGGCGAGCAATGCCGTGCCCAGTGCCAGCGAGGTGGTCTTCATGTCAAAGCTCCGGCAGCGTGACGTCGAAATCGTAGAAATGCTGGTGGCCCTCGACGCGGATGGCCATGCGGCCACTCAGCCCCGAGAGTGCGCCGGTGCCGGAGTCGGGCACGACGGCGATCTCCAGCGTCGGCGTGCCGCGTTCCATCAGACCGCGATGCACGAGGGCGAAGCTGCCCTCGCGGCCCTGCAGCGAGCCGGTCACCGTCTCCAGCGCCACGTAGGCGGCCGAACCGGCGACGCTGCCATGCGTGGCCAGCATCTGGCCGGCGCCGTGGGCCTGCAGCGCACCGTGGTACTGCTTGTCGAGCAGCATGCGGCCGATGGCGGGGCTGGGGCCCTCTGCGTCGCGGGCGGCCATGCCCACGCTGAATTCACCGCTGATCATCGTCATCACGCTCTCCCGGAAGATGCCGCTGCAGGTCGACCTCTGGCCGATGCCCGGCCTCCAGCGGCGTGTACAGCGGCATCGCCACGCGCACCGGGATCACGTCCAGCCGCGCGCCCAGCAGCGTGAAGCCCTCGGCTGCGGGCGTGCGGTCCCGCCAGCCGACCAGGCCCGGCCCCCGATGCAGACGGAATTCGAAACCGAGATGGGGCCGCTCATCCCCCGCCTGCGGCCGGGCGCGGTAGGCCAGCCCGAACACGTCGGGCTCGGCGCCGCCGAGCAGCTGTTCGAGCGCGGCCAGCAGGCAGCCGTCGCCCAGGATGTCGAGGAAGTACCGCGGCGGCTCACCTGCAGGCGCGAAGCCCGGCGCCGACGGGTCGATGCGCGGCCCGTCGTGCCGATGCGCGGCCGGCGTCGTCTCGCCGCTGGCGAGGTCGTGGCGGTCGCCGGCGTCGAGGTAGCACAGCCTTGCGCCGCGCAGGTTGAAGGCCGGCAGCGCCGCATCGTGCGTGGCCTCGCCCAGGTCGACGAGCAGGGCTCCGCTGCCGCCGATGACCTCGAGTTGTTCACCCTTGATGACGACGGCGGCGTTCTCGTCCACGCCCAGGCCCAGGCGGCATCCGAGCGCGTGCAGGGCGGGCAGCATGCGGCCGATGCGGCCGCGCTTGAGGAAGTGCTGGTCGATGAGCAGACCGTCCCGCACGAAGCCCAGGCCGCGGTCGTATTCGCGGCCTTCGCGCCACAGGCCCTTCAGCACGGCGAGGTTGTCCATCGCGTCGCGGAACATCACGCGGCTCATCGCCGCCGCGCCTGCGCTGGTGCCGGCGATCACGCCGCCACGCTCGAAGACGGTACGGATGGCGCCGAGCATGGCGGTCGGCTCGCCGCCGGGCTGCAGCGTGTCGACGATGTATTCCTGCGCGCCGCCCGAGAAGAACACCGCGCGGCAGCCGGCGACGCGGTCGATCAGCGCCGGGTCGTGCAGCCGGGCCTGCAGGTCGACGCCATCGAGATGCGGCGCGACCGGGATGACTTCGGCGACGGCGCCGCAGCGGGCCAGCGCCGCGACGATCTGGCCGGCGATGCGCTCGGGCTCGTAGGCCGCCGTCGGGAAGACGGCAATGCGCGCGCCAGTGCCACCGGCTTCGTCGACGATGCGCTGCCAGACTGCGTCGCTGTCAGCTTTGAGCGCACCGCCGATGACGACGACGGTGCCGGCTTGGGAAGGGATCTGCAATTGAGCGTGGCGCCGGGCAGGCTGGGTTCACGAGCCCGCAATGATCGCAGCCGCACGCCGGCCGTGACAGCGGGTCGTGCCCGATGACAACGAAACGTTTGTGAGCAGGCGCTGCGGCCGGCCCTACTGGCCCTACTGGCCCTACTGGCCCTACTGGCCCTACTGGCCCGACGGCGCCGACGCCGCTGGCGCCGTCGGGGCGGGCACCGCAGGCGGCGGCTTCGATGGCCCGGCCCAGCCACCGTAGAGCGGCATGGGCAGGCGCACGGGGCTGATGTCGAGGTAGAGGTTGGCCACGGTGAACAGCTCGCCGCCGAACTCCTCGGTGCTCCAGCCCATGGAGTCCGAACCTTTGTAGAGCCGGAACAGGAAGCCCAGCTCGGCCAGCGGGTCGTTGGCACGCGGCAGCACGTCGAAGGCCAGGCCCTTGACCTCCTTGTGGACGCTGTCGATGAGCCGGCTCATCGCACCGGAGATGGTGGAGTCGCCCAGCATGTCGAGGTGGAAGACGTCATCGGTGTAGTAAGGCCTGAAGTTGGGCGACTCGGCGTCGTGCAGCTCGCCACGCAGCTTGGGCGCTGACGGCGTCGTCGAGCGGGCCCGCATGTGATAGCGGTCGCCATGCTCCAGGTAGGACATCCGGGCGCCCTGCACGTTGAAGGCGCCGAGCGACGCATCGGTCTTGGCCTCGGTCAGATCGACGACCAGGCAACCGCGGTCGCCGATGACCTCGATCTCGTCACCGCGGATGACGGCCGCGGTGTTCTCGTCCACGCCCAGGCCGATCTTGTAGCCCTTGGCCATCATCAGCGGGATCATGCGGCCGAAGCGGCCACGCTTCAGGAAATGCTGGTCGACGAACAGGTGCGGGCCGACAAAGCCCAGGCCGCGGTCCACCTGCTTGCCATCGGTGAGCTGGCCCTTGAGGATGTCGACGATGCCGGGCGGGTCACGGAACATCACCGTGCTCATGATGGCCGCGCCGGCCGATGTGCCGGCAATGACGCCGCCCTTGCGGTAGACGTCCCAGATCGCCTCCAGCATCGGCGTGCTCTGCCCGCCGGGCTGCAGCACGTCGACGATGCGGGCCTGCACGCCACCGGTGAAGAAGACACCCCGCGCCGCCTTGACCTTGGCAATGAGGGCCGGGTCCCGCACGACCTTGTTCAGGTCCACCCACAGGAACTTGGGCGCCACCGGCAGGGCCTCGGCCACCGCGCCTCGGCGCTGCAGCAAGTCCACCACCTGCTTGGCGCTGGCCTCGGGCTCCTCGCTGGCCGTGCCGAACACGACGAAGCGCGCGCCCTTGCCGCCGGCCAGCTGCACGATGCGCTGCCAGACCTCGTCGTTGTCGGCCTTCAACGCGCCGCCGATGGGGACGGCATAGCCGCGGATCGGCGGCTCGGCGTCCACCACCGGTGCCGGCGCCGGTGCGGCGGCGGGGGCCGAAGCGGCCGGCGTCGCGGGCAAAGCCTTGCCCGCAGGGGGCCGCGCTGCGGAGGGCGGCGTGGCCACCGGGGCCGGTGTTGCCGGGCGGAACAACCGGAAGCCCGGCGCGGCGCTCGCCGCCGGTGCCGCGGTGGCCGGCGCCGCCTGCGCGCCCGCCGCCAATGCCATGGCCGCCAGAACGGCCCCAATCCCAACCCATGCCCTCATGCCCAAGATCCTTCCAGTTTCATCGCCTGATGATGACAGAGGTCTTGTGACCCTCTGCCCCTAGGAGCCATCGCAGCGGCGGCACTGCCGCGGCTTCGACAAGCCCCCAGAACGATAGTCGGCGTGGCGCGCACGAGACGAATCTCACCCCTGGAGACGCGGGCGAGGCGCCCCGGTCCCTAGACTCGCGCGAAACCACCATAGTCAGCGGAGTCCATCGATGAAAAGCCCCTGCCCGTCCCATCCCTCGCGCCTGGCCCTGGCCGCCACGCTGCTGGCGCTGTCCTGTGCTGCGCAGGCCCAGTCCACGCTGGAGCGCGTCGAGATCACCGGCTCCGCCATCAAGCGCATCGAGGGCGAGACGGCACTGCCGGTGCAGGTCATCACCCGCAACGACATCGACAAGGCCGGCGTCACCACGGCGGCCGAACTGATCGCGCGTCTGAGCGCCGGCGCCAACAACCTGACCGACGGCGGCAGCGTCGCTTACGGCGGCTTCCGTGACCAGATGGGCTTCAACGGTGCCAACCTGCGTGGGCTGGGTGTGTCGTCCACGCTGGTGCTGCTGAACGGCCGCCGCATGGCCAACTTCGCCTCACCCGGCGATGCGGCCGGCGTGGACCTGAACAGCATTCCGGCGGCAGCCATCCAGCGCGTCGAGATCCTGCTGGACGGCGCCTCGTCGCTGTACGGCTCGGACGCCATCGGCGGCGTCATCAACTTCATCACCCGCAAGGACTTTGCCGGCGTGGACCTGAACGTGCTGGCCGGCAACACCAGCGAGGGCGGTTCCAGCAAGCGCTCGGGCACGGTCGCCGGCGGCTTCGGCGACTACACCCGTGACGGCTTCAACGTCATGGCCGTGCTGGACATGCAGAAGACCAGCAGCCTGAATGCCTCGCGCCGCAAGTTCATCAAGGATCTGGACATCCCCGGGCGGCTGCCGGACCTGCTGTCCAGCGCGAGCTTCCCCGGCAACATCAAGCTGGACCAGAACCTGCCCGGTTCCGAGCAACGCGACCTGTTGATCGATGAAGGCTTCAAGGCCAACGGCAAGGATGTCATCAGCGAGTACACGATCAACCCCGCAGCAGCGACGGGCTGCAACCCGCCGGCCAACCTGTATCTGCCGGCCGGCATCGGCGGGGTGGACGGTTGCACTTTCGACTACATGCGCGACATCGAGCTGTACCCGAAGTCCAAGAAAAGCAGCCTGTTCACACGCGGCGTGTTCAACCTGGGCGGCGGGCACCAGTTCTTTGCCGAGGCCTCGCTGGCACGGGCGCGCACCTTCTACACCGGCACGCCCAACCGCGTGGACGCCGAGATGGACGTGTCGCTGGTGCCGGCACTGAAGAACACCGGTCTGGCCGCGTTCGACGCAGACGACGAGCGCCGCATCATCGTCGTGCGCACGCGCCTGGCCGAAGCCGGGCTGCGCACCAGCGAGCTGGTGGCCTCCGCCAATCGCGTCGTGCTCGGCACCAACG
>SEEY01000444.1 GCA_004211235.1 Rubrivivax sp. | reverse complement strand
GTTGATGAGGAAGTCGACGCTGCCGAAGTTCTCCGCGATCCAGGCCATCAGATCGGCGCAGCCCGCCTCGTCGGCGATGTCGCAGGCGAAGCTGTGGATCTGTGCATCCTTACCGGCCGCGGCCTTGATCTCCTTGACCGCCTCGCCGAGCTTGACCTCGTCCCGCGCGCAGATCAGCGTGACGGCGCCGGCCTCGGCGAACTTGATGGCCGCGGCCAGGCCGATGCCCGACGAGCCGCCGGTGACAAGCACGACCTTGCCGCCCACCGTGCCGCGCAGCGAGCGGTCGATGAACAGCGCCGGGTCGAGATGACGCTCCCAGTAGTCCCACAGCCGCCAGGCGTAGTCGTTCAGGTCGGGGCAGGCGATGCCGCTGCCCTTCAGCGCCGCCTCGGTGTCGCGGCAGTCGAAGCGCGTCGGGTAGTTGATGAAGGTCAGCATGTCTTCGGGAATGCCGAGGTCTTTCATCACCGCGTTCTTGATGCGGCGCACCGGCGCCAGTGCCATCAGCCCCTTCTTGACGCTCTTGGGGATGAAGCCCATCAGCGCCGCGTTGATGAACAGGTTCATCTTGGGGGCGTGCGCGGCCTTGCTGAAGATGTCCAGCACGTCGCCGACGCGGTAGCCCTGCGGGTCCACGAGGTGATAGCAGCCTTGGCCCTTGCTGACCTTGTGCGAGATGTGGTCGAGCGCATTGACGACGAAGTCCACCGGCACGATGTTGATGCGCCCTCCCTCCAGGCCGACGCTCGGCATCCAGGGCGGCAGGATCTGGCGCATGCGCTGGATCAGCTTGAAGAAGTAGTAGGGGCCGTCGATCTTGTCCATCTCGCCGGTCGTCGAGTCACCCACCACCAGCGCCGGGCGATACACCGTCCACGGCCGCTTGCACTCCTTGCGCACGATCTTCTCGCTCTCGTGCTTGGTCATGAAGTAGGGGTGATCGAGGTTCTCGGCCTCCTCGAACATGTCCTCGCGGAACACGCCTTCGTACAGGCCCGCTGCGGCGATGGAGGACACGTGATGCACATGACCCGCGTCGATGGCCTGCGCGAACTCCACCATCGAGCGCGTGCCCTCGATGTTGACGGCCACCTGCGACTCTTCGTCCGCGCCGAGGTCGTAGACGGCGGCCAGGTGGTAGAGGTGATCGATCTTGCCCTTCAGGCTCTTGAGGACGTCGCCGGCCACGCCGAGCTTCCTGGCGGTCAGGTCGCCGTAGACCGGAATGGCGCGCGCCTTGGAGACGCCCCAGTAGGCCAGCAGCTCGGGCAGCTTGGCGGCGCTCTCCTCGCGCATCAGGAAGTGCACCGTGCTGCCGCGCCGGGCCAGCAGCTTCCTGACAAGCCGCCTGCCGATAAAGCCGGTGGCGCCAGTGACGAAATACTGCATGCGGGTCTCCTGCTTGTGGGTTTGCTTCATTCTTCATCACGGCCCGAGGCGCCCCGCTGCGCACTTTCCCGGGGAAGGACATAGAGCCTTCTCACTAGGAATCCCAATGCCGGCGCGGGATGCGGCCGCTACAGTCCCGCCAGCAAATCGCCTAATCGAAAGGACGTCCCCATGGTCAAGAAGCTCCAGAAGTTGGCTGACAAGAAGAAGACTGCTGCGGCCACCGGCTTCCCGGCCGGCCTGCTCGACAGCGAGATGGCCCAGAACATCAAGGACAGCGCCCAGCAGATCTGGGCCGCCGGCCTGGCCTCCTTCTCCAAGGCACAGGGCGAAGGCAGCAAGGTCTTCGAAGCCCTCGTCTCCGAAGGCCAGAAGCTGCAGAAGAAAACCCAATCCGCCGCTGAAGAGAAGCTCAGCGCCGTGGCCAGCAAGGTCAGCGGTGTGGCCGGCGACGTCGGCGCCAAGGCCGGCCAGCAATGGGACAAGCTCGAGGCCATCTTCGAGCAGCGCGTCGCCAAGGCACTGCAGGGCCTGGGCGTGCCCACCAAGGGCGACATCGACGCGCTGATCAAGCGCATCGACGAGCTGGCCGTCGCCACCGGCGCGCAGCCGGCCAGGAAGGCCGCAGCGAAGAAGGCGGCGGTTCCCGCTGCCAAGAAGGCTCCGGCTGCCAAGCCCGCCGCCGCACCGGCGAAGAAGGCGGCTACCAAGCCGGCCGTGAAGGCCGCCGCGCCCGCTGCAAAGAAGGCCGCTCCGGCCAAGAAGGCCCCGGCCGCCAAGAAGGCTGCGCCGGCGGCCAAGGCCTGATCGAAGCGAGCTCTCCTGCCTATACGGCGACCTGAGGCGTCGAAGGGCCGCACCCGAGACTCCTCACCCCCTCAGCGGGCCCGGCGCAACGCGCCGGGTTCGGGGACCCACCTCGCATCGGGTCGGCCCTGGCCGGCGGCGCTAGGCGTCTTCCTCGACCTCTTCCAGCGTCTGCAGCTCGACCAGCCGGCGGTAAAGCCCGCCCTCGATGGCCATCAGTTCATCATGCGCGCCGCGCTCCTGCAGGTGGCCGTGGTTCAGAACGAGGATCTGGCCGGCCGCGCGGATCGTCGACAGCCGGTGCGCGATGGCGATGACGGTGACGCGGCCATGCAGCGCCGCCAGGGCCGTGCCGATGCGGGCCTCGGTCTCACTGTCGACATTGCTGGTGGCCTCGTCCAGAAACAGGATGCGCGGTGAGCCGGCCAGCGCGCGGGCCATCGCGAGCAGCTGCTTCTGACCGCCTGACACGCGCGCACCGCCTTCACCGAGCCGGGTGTCATAACCCTGAGGCAGCGCGGTGATGAAGTCGTGCGCCCGGGCGTCTCGGGCGGCCGCTTCGACGGCTGCATCGCTGATGCCCGGCCGCCCCATCGCGATGTTCTCCCGCACGGTGGCCGCCAGCAGGAACGGCTCCTGCGGCACCAGGCCGACCGCGTCGCGGAAGGCGGCATCAGGCACCGCCGCCAGCGGCTGGCCGTCCACCGTGATGCGGCCCCGCTGCGCCGTGTAAAAGAGCAGCTGCAGCGATAGCAGCGTGCTCTTGCCGCTGCCGGTGTGGCCGACGATGCCGGTGAAGCTGCCAGCCGGTATGTCGACGTCGATGCCATGCAGCACCGGCCGCGCGGGGTCGTAGCCGAAGCTCAGGTCCTCGATGCGGAGGGCGCCGTGCGTGACGGGTTGGCCGTCCTGCGGCGGGCCGCGGAACTCGGCTTCCTCCAGCAGCGCCCGCACGCGTGATGCGGCCACCATGGACTGCTGCAGCTGGCCGAACTGCATCGTGATCTGGATCAGCGGCTCGACGACGCGGGCGATGTAGGCCAGGAAGGCGTACAGCAGCCCGACCTCCAGCCCCGACATCTCGCGCCGCCCGAAGCCGTAGATGACGGTGACGAGCAGCAGCACATTGAGCAGGTCCAGCGCCGGGCGCAGCAGCCAGGCGTTGGCGCGCAGCTCGGCGATGCGCGACACGCGGTGCTGGCCGTTCACCGCCTCGAAGCGCTCGCCAAAGCGCCCCGCCGCACCGGCCGCCTGCAGCACCGCCATGCCGGCCATGCTCTCGGCCATCTGCGCATTGATGTCGCTGCGCAGCTGCCGCGTGCGCGCCACCGCCGGCGCGGACAGGCGCTGGTAGGCCTTGATGATGACGACCATGGCCGGCACCAGCGTCGCGACGATGAGCATCAGCCGCCAGTCCAGCAAGGCCATCGCGACGAGCGAGCCGGCGACGACGATGCTCGAATCGAGCATCACGTACAGCACCTGTCTATACAACTGGTTGACGGCCTCGGTGTCGTTCGTGACGCGGCTGACGAGCTGGCCGGTGATGGCCTTGTCGAAGAAGGCCATCGGCAGCGCCAGCACATGGGCATAGACCTTCTCGCGCAGCCGCAACACCGAGCGCCGGGCGACGCCGGCCATGCGCGACAACTGGGCGTAACGGATCCAGCTCGCGCCCCAGCCGGTCAGCAGCACGGTGGCGAGCAACATCGCCATTGCGCCGAGGTCGTAGTGGCCGGGCAGCAGGTAGTCGTCGATGTATCGCTTGCCGAGGATGGGGGCAAGCACCTCGAGGGCGGCGGCGAGCAGCAGCCACAGGCCGCCGCCCTCGAGGTGCTTGCCC
>SEEY01000443.1 GCA_004211235.1 Rubrivivax sp. | reverse complement strand
GTCAACATCTCGGAGCGCGCCATCCTCGCGATGGCCATGGCCCTGCTGATCATCGCCGGCGAGATCGACCTGTCCATCGCCGCGACCATGGCGCTGGCTTCGCTGGCCATGGGCCTGGCCATGCAGGCCGGCGCGCCGCTGCCGGCGATGTTCGCTGCCGGCCTGGCCACCGGCGCGGCCTGCGGCGCGCTGAACGGCTGGCTGGTCACGCAGCGCGGCCTCCCGTCCATCGTCGTCACCATCGGCACGCTGTCGCTCTACCGCGGCATCGCGCAACTGGCGCTGGGCGACCAGGCCATCACCGGCTACCCGGAGGCCCTCAGCCTGCTCGGCAATGGCACGCTGGGCGACCTGTTCGGGCTGCCGTGGCTGATCGTCCCCATCGAGTTCGGCGTGGCCCTGCTGTTCGCCATCGGCGTGGCGGTGTGGATGCACTGCACGGTGCACGGCCGGCGCGTCTACGCCATCGGCGCCAATCCGCTGGCCGCGCGCTTCAGCGGCGTGGCCACGGGACGCTACCGCTTCGGCCTGTTCGTCTTCGCCGGCATCGCGGCCGCGCTCGCGGCGGCCTTGCTAACCGGGCGCATCGGCAGCACGCGGCCCAACCTCGCCGCCGGCTGGGAGCTGGACGCCATCACCATCGCGCTGCTCGGCGGCGTGGCCATCCAGGGCGGTCGTGGCAGCCTCGTGGGCGTCATGCTGGCGGCCGTGCTGCTGGGTGCCTTCACGTTCGCGCTGGCGATGCTGAACGTGCCCGGCATCGTCATGACGATGATCGTCGGCGGCCTGCTCGTGGCCGCCATGGTGCTGCCGCAGCTCTCGCGCAGGGTGGGCAGGGCGGGCGGGAACTCCGCCTGACGGTGGCGTCAGCCTGCGGGTTTACAGCGCTCTCACCGGCCGGGCATTGGCGATAGATTCCGGTGCCGTCGACGTGGCCACCGGAGATCCCATGCGCAAGACCCTCGCAATCCTGCTGGCCGGGCTCGTGTCCGGCGCCCTGGACATCCTGTCCGCATTCGCGAGCTATTCGACGCAGGGCGCCACGGTGGACGGCATCCTGAAGTACATCGCCACCGGCGTGCTCGGGCCGTCAGCCCTGCAGGGCGGCCCCGGCACGGCGGCGCTGGGCCTGCTGTTCCACTTCGCGCTGACGACCGGCATGGCCGCGGTCTTCATGGCCGCCGCGCTGAAGCTGCGCACGCTGGCCTCGCAGCCGTGGCTGTGGGGCAGCCTCTTCGGCGTGCTGACCTGGGCGGCGATGGTCTATGTCGTCGTGCCGCTGTCCGGCGTTCCCGGCTGGAAGCTGCCGCAGGGTTGGGCCATCGTCAGCGGCCTGCTGGCGCACGTCTTCTACGTCGGCGTGCCCATCGCCTTCATCACGCGCTGGGGTCTGCGCGACACCTTGCCCACGCAGCAGCGCTGACACGTGGGCATCGGGCGGTCGCGGCCCGCAGCCCACAGCGGCCGAGACGGCGTCGGCCCGGGTGAAAGGCAGGCGGCGCGCGCCCAGTTGCCGCGTGACGACCACCGCGAACAGGCCGAGCGCGGCGCCAGCCGGCACATCAAGCACGTGATGCTGGTAGGTCGTCAACACCGAGACGGCGATCATCAGGAACCAGGCGTGCAGGGCCCAGCGGCAGCCGCCGCGCAGGGCCGGCGCGAGACGCGCCCACAGCACCACGAGCACGCCGATGTGCAATGAGGGCGCCCGGTTGTAGGGCAGGTCGCAGGCGCCGAGCAGCTCGAACAGCAGGCCGGGCAGACCGTGCGTCTGCGGCCGGTCGAAGGTGAAGCGCAGCGGAAACGCGGCATAGCAGAGCACCGACATCAGCAGCACGATGGCCAGCCGCACGACATGCCGGCGCAGCCGCCGCGGGTCGTTGTCGATGAAGAACGACAACGCGAAGAAGCCGATGATCGACAGGTAGGGAACGATGCTCCAGTCGATGAAGGGAATGGCCCGCTCCCAGCCGAACACGCCGCGGCCGACGTCGGCGCGCTGGCTGGTCAGATGATTGGCCATGGCGTAGAGGGTGACGTAGGCGAGCGACGTCGCGCCCAGCCAGCGCAGGGCGGCGGCGGAGGGAGCTGCGGCTGGCGCGTCTCCTCCGCAGCTTGGGGTTGAGGTCATCAGGCTCTCCGTTCGCGGGCCGTGAGGCCCCTTGCCTGATGTACGGCGCGGCGGGCGCAAGGCGGACATTGCCGGCCCGTGAACGTGTCCCCTGAACAGGGCTGTCCGCAAATGGCGCGGTGCCACGTACACGCGGGCGCCGCCAGGGGCTGAACGGAAAAAGGCTGCGGGTGCGAAAGCGTCGCCGCAAACGAAAAGGGCCTCGCGGTTGCGAGGCCCTTCATCGGGAATTCTGTGGTGCCGGCAAGAGGAGTCGAACCCCCGACCTTCGCATTACGAATGCGCTGCTCTACCAACTGAGCTATGCCGGCCCTGACGCTGAAGTCAGCCCAAGATTATAGACACTATTTCGGATCCGCTTCCCGGTGGTAGGCGGCGATGCGCTCGACCTCGTTCTTCGAACCGAGCGCCACGGCGACGCGTTCGTGCAGCTTGGTGGGCTTCAAATCCATGATGCGCTCGGTGCCGTTGGTGGCCGCACCGCCGGCCTGCTCGACGAGGAAGGCCATCGGGTTGGCTTCGTACAGCAGGCGCAGCTTGCCGGGCTTGTCGGGCTCGCGCTGGTCCCAGGGGTAGAGGAACACGCCGCCGCGGGTCAGGATGCGGTGCACGTCGGCCACCATGCTGGCCACCCAGCGCATGTTGAAGTCCTTGCCGCGGGGGCCGGTGCTGCCGGCCAGGCAGTCGTCGATGTAGCGCTTCACCGGCGGCGCCCAGTGGCGCTGGTTGGACATGTTGATCGCGAATTCCTTGGTGTCTTCCGGAATCCGGACCTGGTCCTGCGTCAGCACCCAGGAGCCGGTTTCGCGCTCCAGCGTGAAGACGGCCACGCCGTCGCCCACTGTCAGCACCAGCGTGCTCTGCGGGCCGTAGACGCAGTAGCCGGCCGCGGCCTGCTGCTTGCCGGGCTGCAAGAAGTCGTCCTCCGACACGCCGCGGGAATGGCCGACCTTGCGCAGCACGCTGAAGATGGTGCCGATGCTGACGTTCACGTCGATGTTGGACGAGCCGTCGAGCGGGTCGAACAGCAGCAGGTATTCGCCCTGGGGGTAGCGGTTCGGCACGACGTAGATGCCGTCCATCTCCTCGCTGGCCATGGCGGCGAGATGGCCGCCCCATTCGTTGGCCTCGATCAGCACCTCGTTGGCGATGATGTCGAGCTTCTTCTGCACTTCGCCCTGCACGTTCTCGCTGCCGGCCGTGCCGAGCACGTCGCCGAGCGCGCCCTTGTTGACGGCGATGGCGATGCGCTTGCAGGCGCGCGCGACGATCTCGATCAGCAGCCGCAGCTCCTGCGGGATGTGGCCGTGCTCGCGTTGCTGTTCGACGAGGTACTGGGTCAGGCTGGTTTGTCGGCTCATGGTGCTGCTTGGGTTCCAGAGGCTAGGGCGCGTTCGACGATTTCGCGAACGTCGGAGGACAGGTCCGGCTTGGCGGCGACGCGGGCCACGGCCTCGCGGGCGGCGCTGCGGTAGGGCTCGGCGAGCTGGGCCCAGCGGTCCATCGCGCGGGCCAGGCGGCTGGCGAGCTGCGGGTTGATGGCGTCCACCGCCAGCACCTGCTCCGCCCAGAACACGTAGCCCGCCGCGTCGCTGCGGTGGAAGGCGGCCGGGTTGGCCATGCACAGCGCGGCGAGCAGGCTGCGCGCGCGGTTCGGGTTCTTCAGCGTGAAGTCCGGGTGCTTCATCAGCGCCTTGACGCGCGTGAAGACGCGGCCGTTGCTTTCCGGCGCGCGGGCCTGCAACGCAAACCACTTGTCGACGACGAGGGCGTCGTCCTTGAACAGCGCGTGGAAGCGCTCCAGCGCCGGCGCGGCCAGCTCGGCGTTCGCATTGACGAGCGCGGCGAGGGCGCCCATGCGGTCCGTCATGTTGGACGCGTCCTTGAAGCGCTGGTAGGCCTTGCCGGGCCAGACCGTGT
>SEEY01000442.1 GCA_004211235.1 Rubrivivax sp. | reverse complement strand
CCATCTCGCCCAAGGCGGCCACATCGGCTTCGTTCTGGATGAAGAGCGGCACGTCGGCGAGTGGGGTGTCCTGCAGCTTGTCGCGCAGCAGATGGCCGAACGGCACATCACGCCAGCCGAGGTTGGGCGCGAAATGCAGCAGGCCGCGCGCCTCGTTGACGCCGCCTGGCAGGCCGACGCCCAGCCCCAGGATCTGCTGGCTGGCGTCGAGCTGGCGGCGCAGCTTCAGCAGCGCCGTAGCCAGGATGGCGATGCAGGCCTTGGCGGTACGGCTGGCGCCGAAGCTGGCGACGGTCCAGGCCTTCACGTCACCGGTGAGCGATGTGGCGACGACGCGTACCGCTTCGATGCCCACCTCGGCGCCGAGCAGCAGCAGGCGGTCGGGGTCGATGAACAGCGGTGTGGGGCGGCGGCCGAGATCGCCCGTGGCCACGACCTCGCGCTCCACCAGCCAGCCCTCGCTGACCAGCTCGCGCACCAGCAGACTGACGGTCGACTTGGTCAGGTTCACGGCGCCGGCCAGGTCGGCACGCGACAGCCCCGGATGGGCACAGAGATGCCTCACCAGCGCCATGCGGTTGATGACCTTGAGCAGCTGTTGGCTCCCGGCGGCTTCGGCCTGCAAGGTGTCTCCTCGTTGTGATGCCTGGTCGTCCAGGCTTTGGGCCATATTAGTTCGACCGTTGCACGAAGTAATGTAGTGAAAGCCCTTAGCGCTAAATCATCGAGTCGGCCGAAGATTGCGGCCCGCAGGGGCCTGACCGGTCAGCCGGCGTTACAGAATCTCCCGATGTCAGCCCGTTCAGACCTCCCCATTCGCAAGATCGTCATCGTTGGCGGCGGCACCGCCGGCTGGATGACGGCTGCGCCGCTCGCCCGGCTGCTGGCCCGTGTCGGTGCGGCCTCGCGGGCAGAAGTGGTGGTCGTCGAATCGCCGGACATCGGCACCATCGGCGTCGGCGAGGCGACGCTGCCGCCGATCCGTGCCTACAACACCACACTCGGCCTGGACGGCGCGGATTTCGTCCGCAAGACGCAGGGCAGTTACAAGCTGGGCATCGAGTTCCGCGACTGGGGCCGCGTCGGCAACCGCTTCTTTCACGGCTTTGGCGACTTCGGGCCGGCCATCGAGGGGCGCTCGCCCTGGCAGCACTGGCTGCGTCTGCAGCGCATCGAGCCGGGCCTGCCGAGCTACGAGGACTGGTCGATGGCGACCGCCATGGCGCAGCGCAACCGCTTCGCCCCGCCGCGGGACGGCCCGCCGTCGGCGGCCAACGCCTACTCGTTCGCCTATCACTTCGATGCCGGTCTCTACGCCGCCTATCTGCGCGACTACGCCCTGCAACGCGGCGCCGAGCGCATCCAGGGGCTGATCGTCGACGTCGAGCTGCGCCCCGAGGACGGTTTCGTCGCGGCCGTCAAGCTCGAGGACGGGCGCCGCATCGACGGCGATCTCTTCGTCGACTGCTCGGGCTTTCGCGCCCTGCTCATCGGCGGGGCGATGCAGAGCCCCTACGAGGACTGGAGTGCGCTGCTGCCCTGCAACAGCGCCCAGGCGGTGCCGAGCGAACGGGTCACGCCGCTGACGCCCTACACCACCTCCACCGCCAAGGCGGCCGGCTGGCAGTGGCGCATTCCGCTGCAGCACCGCACCGGCAACGGCCACGTCTACTGCAACGGCTTCATCAGCGACGACGAGGCCGCCGGCACGCTGCTCGCCGGCCTGGACAGCAAGCCGCTGGACACCCCCCGCCAGCTGCGCTTCACCACCGGCCGGCGCCGGCAGGGCTGGGTGAAGAACGTCGTCGCCATCGGCCTGGCCGGCGGCTTCCTGGAGCCGCTGGAGTCCACCAGCATCCAGCTCATCATGGACGGCGTCGGCCGCCTCATCCAGTTCCTGCCGGACCGCAGCTTCAAGCCTCATCTGGCGGCCGAGTTCAATCGGCTGATGGCCCAGCAGTACGAGTCCACCCGAGACTTCATCGTGCTGCACTACAAGCTCACGGAGCGGCGCGACACCGAGCTGTGGCGCTACTGCGCGGCCATGCCCATCCCCGACCCGCTGGCCCACCAGATCGAGCTGTTCCGCACGACCGGCCGCGTCGCCATCCTCGACCCCGGCGGCTTCGCCGAGCCGTCCTGGGTGTCGTTGTTCATGGGCCTGGGGCTGCGGCCCGAGTCCTACGACCCCTTCGTCGAGCATGTCGACGAAGCGGCCCTGGTGCAGCACTTCGCCCGCCTGCGCCAGGTCATCGCCCAGACCGCGGCCGACATGCCCGACCACGGTGACTACATCCGACGCCACGTCATGGCACCAGCAGCTTGAGGAGTTCTGCGACCCAGCATCGATAGCAGTGAGAGGGCCGGCACTGCCGCCTGCCCACCGGAGACAACAAGGAACCCCAGACCATGAAGTTCACTGACGGACAGTGGATGCTTCAGCCGGGCGTCGCCGCGCATTACGCGGCCGAGGCCTATGCGATTGAAGCCCACGAAGACCGCCTCGTCGTGCTCGCCACGACGCGCCCCATCAAGCACCGTGGCGACACGCTGCAAGGCCCCACGCTCACCGTGACGCTCAGCTCGCCGCTGCCCGGCATCATCCGCGTCAGCGTCGAGCACTACACCGCTTCCCAGCCGCCGCGCCTGCACATCCCGATGGTCGGCGCCAGCCAGCCGGCCGTGCAGATCGAGAACGGCGAGACGAAAGCCACGCTGACCTCCGGCGCCATCTCGGTGGACGTCAAGAAAGGCGACGGCTGGAGCCTGACCTTCCGCGAAGGCGACCGCGTGCTCACCAAGAGCGACTGGCGCGGCCTGGGCTACATCCAGTGGGCCGGCAAGGACGGCATCACCCGCAGCCACGTGCACGACCAGCTCGGCCTGGCCGTCGGCGAGAACGTCTACGGCCTGGGCGAGCGCTTCACGCCCTGGGTCAAGAACGGCCAGATCGTCGAGAACATCAACAAGGACGGCGGCACGGCCTGCGAGCAGGCCTACAAGAACGTGCCGTTCTACCTGACCAACCGCGGCTACGGCGTGCTCGTCAACGAGGCCGGCCCGGTGTCCTTCGAGGTCGGCTCGGAGAAGGTCGCGCGCGTGCAGTTCAGCCGTGAGGGCGAGAGCCTGGACTACTGCGTCATCGCCGGCCCGACGCCCAAGGATGTGATCGGCCGGTTGACAGCGCTGACAGGCCGCGCCCCGCTGCCGCCGGCCTGGAGCTTCGGCCTCTGGCTGACGACCTCGTTCACCACGCAGTACGACGAAGCCACGGCCACCCACTTCATCGACGAGATGAAGAAGCGCGAGCTGCCGCTGTCGGTCTTCCACTTCGACTGCTTCTGGATGCGCGAGTTCCAGTGGTGCGATTTCGAATGGGACCGCCGCGGCTTCCCCGAGCCCGAGGCCATGCTCAAGCGCCTGCATGACAAGGGCCTGAAGATCAGCTTGTGGATCAACCCCTACGTGGCGCAGAAGTCGCCGCTGTTCGCCGAAGGCGTGAAGAACGGCTACTTCATCAAGCGCAAGGGCGGGCCACAAGACGGGCTCACCTTCCAGACCGACCAGTGGCAGCCCGGCATGGCCATCGTCGACTTCACGAACCCGGCCGCCAAGACCTGGTACCAGGGCCATCTGCGCCGCCTGCTGGCGCAAGGCGCCGACTGCTTCAAGACCGACTTCGGCGAGCGCATCCCGAGCGAGGGCGTCAGCTACTTCGACGGCTCCGACCCCGTCGAGATGCACAACCTCTACGCGCTGCACTACAACCAGGCCGTCTTCGAGCTGCTGGAAGAAGTGCAGGGCAGCGACGCCATCGTCTTCGCGCGCTCGACCTACGCCTCCGGCCAGCGCTTCCCCGTGCACTGGGGCGGCGACTGCTGGAGCACCTTCGAATCGATGGCCGAGAGCCTGCGCGGCGGCCTGTCGCTCACGTCCTGCGGCTTCGCCTTCTGGAGCCACGACATCGGCGGCTTCGAGGGCAACCCGCCGCCGGCCGTCTACAAGCGCTGGATCCAGTTCGGCCTGATGTCCTCGCACAGCCGCCTGCACGG
>SEEY01000441.1 GCA_004211235.1 Rubrivivax sp. | reverse complement strand
CCCTTGCCAGTTCCGTTTCTTTCACAATGTGATAATCAAAAGTCTGGTCCTTTAGTTTGATATCCCGGTGAAGATTCGTCAACGCATTTAGCGCAAAAGATGTTTCGATGGTATGTCCATAGCGGTCGGCATTTCGCAGTGACCGGTTAAAATAGTAATGCGCTTTAGCAACATCATTTTATGATTGCCACGCAGAGCCAAATAAATTATAAAGAACAGTTGCATGGATCGAAGTATCGAGTTTGTACTTATCCACGAGGGCCTCTGCGCCACCTCCCCCATGACATCACCTCACACCGACGCCGACCTGGCGATGCGCACCGCCAGCGCCGAACTGATCGCCCGGCCGCCGGCCCCGGTGCCGCCCGACGCAGCAGCCCTGCGCGCCGGCCTCGCCCGCATCGCCGACACCGGCCTGGACGTCGTGCTGCAGCGCCTGGTCGACGATGCGCCCCAGGGCTCGGCGACCGATGCGCTGGCGGCGCTGCTGCGCCCGCCCGAACAGTCCCGGGACGAGGCCCAGGAGATCGACTGGGCCGTGCGCCACTGGCAGGCCTGCCGCGCGGCGGGCCAGTTGGACGAGGAAACCGAGACTGACTTCGGCGAGTACTGGCGCCGCATCGAGTGGAGCGCCATCCGGCAACACCTCGTGCTGCTGGGCCAGGGTCATGCGGAGGAGCGCCGCCTGCTGGCGCGCATCGCGAAGACGTCGGCCCGCTATGTGGCGCTCGGCTTCCTGAAGCGGGCGATGGAAGCCCGCTACCCGGAGTTCTTCGATCTCGGCTTCAGCCTGAGGTGACTCAGGCCCGCGTGGCGCAGCCCGCGGCCACCAGCCACGGGTCCTTGTCCTCGCCGCCGAAGATCTCCAGCAGGAAATCCAGGAAGGCCCGTGTGCGCGCTGGCACGTATTTGCGGCTGGGCATGCCGGCCCAGAGCGTCGTGCTGAACAGCCGCCATTGCGGCATGACGCGCTCCAGCGCCTGCTCCAGCAGCGCGTCCTCCACCATGAAGCTGGGCAGGCCGGCCACGCCCAGGCCGTGCAGCGCGGCGGCGTAGTTGGTGTCCATGTGGGTCGTCGACAGCGCCGCGCGCGACGGCACGATGGGCAGGGTGATCTCTTCGAGCCCGTCGCCACGCTGCAGCGTCAGGCCCCGCATCATGGCCGGCGTGGGCGGCAGGAGCGCGTCGTGGTTCTTCAGCTCGCTGGGGTGCTGCGGCCGGCCGCGCTGGTCGAGATAATCCGGCGAGGCGCACATGATGAATTCGCTGCGCGCCAGCCGACGGGCGATGAAGTCGCCGTCCAGCGGCGCACGCAACAGCACGATGGTCAGGTCGTAGCTGTCGTCGACCGTCTCGACCGGCCCGGGCGACGAGATCTCCAGCGTGACGAGCGGGTACTCGCGGTGGAACTTCGGCAGGTGCTTGGCGAGCTGGTGCACGGCGATGGCCGGCGGGCAGAGCACGCGCAACAGGCCGCGCACCTCCTGGGTGGCCGACGCCGCCAGCGCCGCGGCCTCGTCGACGTCGGCCAGGATGCGCCGCGCCCGCTCCAGGTAGGCGTCGCCGATCTCGGTCAGCGCCAGCCGCCGCGTCGTGCGGTTCAGCAGCCGCGTGCCGAGGTGGTCCTCCAGCTCGGCGATGAGGCGGGTGACGACGGCCGGCGCCAGGTCCAGCGCCCGCGCCGCACCGGCGAAGCTGCCTTCGTCGATGACGCGGACGAAGACCTTGATGGCGCGGAGCTGGTCCATGCTTCTCCGGAAATCAGGGGTGAGCGGCCATGACCTGCGCGACCGCGGCGGTCAGCCGCTTGCCATAGGGCACGTGCAGGAACTCGTTGGGGCCATGGGCATTGCTCTTGGGGCCGAGCACGCCGCAGACCATCATCTGCGCGGCCGGGAAGCCCTTCTGCAGCATGCTCATCAGCGGGATGGTGCCGCCCTGGCCGATGTAGCCCACCGGCGCACCGAAATGGGCCTGGCTGGCGTCGTTCAGCGCCTGGCTGAGCCAGGGCGACAGCTCGGGGGTGTTCCAGCCCGTGGCGCCCATCGCGCCGGCGCGGCCGTCGGGCGTGAACGTGACCTTGGCGTTGTAGGGCGCGTTGTCCTCCAGCAGCCGCTGAAGTTCCAGCGCGGCGGCGTTGGCGTCGACGACCGGCGGCAGGCGCAGGGACAGCTTGAACGCGGTGTACGGCCGCAGCACGTTGCCGGCGTTCTTCAGCTCCGGAAAGCCATCCGAGCCGACCACCGACAGCGTCGGCCGCCAGGTGCGGTTCAGCAGCACCTCGACCGGGTCGCTCGTCACCGGCAGCACCGGGCCGCCGTCGGCACCGCAGGCCCAGGGCATGCGCTTGTAGACCTCGTCCTTCAGGATCGCCGCCGTGGCGCGCGCCTGCTCCAGCCGCGCGCCCGGGATCTCGCAGTGGAAGCTCTCGGGGAGCAGGCGGCCGGTCTTGCTGTCTTCCAGTCGGTCCAGCACATGGCGGAGGATGCGGAAGCTCGACGGCACGCAGCCGGACGCGTCGCCGCTGTGGATGCCCTCGGTCAGCACTTCCACCTTGAGCACGCCCGACACCATGCCGCGCAGCGAGGTGGTCAGCCAGAGCTGGTCGTAGTTGCCGGCGCCTGAATCAAGGCAGACGACCAGCGAGACATTGCCCAGGCGCGGCCGCAGCACGTCGAGGTAGGCCGGCAGGTCGAAGGAGCCGCTCTCCTCGCAGGTCTCGATCAGGCCGACGCAGCGCGGCCGCGGAATGCCCTGCCGGTCCAGCGCCATGATGGCCGTCAGCGACGCGTAGACGGCATAGCCGTCATCGGCGCCGCCGCGGCCGTAGAGCAGGCCGTTCTCGTACTTGGGTGTCCAGGGGCCGAGGTCGTTGCGCCAGCCGCTGAACTCGGGTTGCTTGTCGAGATGGCCGTAGAGCACGACGGTGTCGTCACTGCCCGCCTTGGTGCCCGGCACCTCGAAGAAGATGACCGGCGTGCGGCCGGGGATGCGGATGACTTCGAGCGTCAGCCCGGCGACCTTCTGCGCCTCGACCCAGGCGGCAGCCTGCGTCAGCACCTTGTCGATGTGGCCGTGCTTCTCCCAGTCGGCATCGAACATCGGGCTCTTGGCGGGGATGGCGATGTAGTCGGTCAGCGCGGGCACGATCTCTTCGTCCCAGACGCGGGCAGCGAAGTCGCCCAGCGCGGTGGCTTCGTCGGCTTGCAAGGGAAGGTTGGGGTCTCGAGCGTTCATGGCGGTCTCCTTCAGGCGGCGCTTGTGGCGCGAACAGCCATTCTGCCCCTGGCCCGAGACGTGCTTCACACCGCTCCGTAGAACTACGGGCGACGTTCGCCACTTTGACCGCTTAGGCTCGGCGCCACGATGATCCGTCTCCTTGCCCTGTTCACCCTGCTTGCGCTGCTGACCGGCTGTGCCTCCGGCCCGAAATTCACGGTGGACGATGGCCGCAAGGTCAACGAGGAACTGCTGGCCGGCATGAAGGCCTATGGCGCCGGCGAACGGCTGATCCGCCCGGCCATCGGCCGCAGTGCGGCGCTGATGGACAAGGAGTGCGACAAGCAGTGGGAGCTGCCCTTTGCCGTGGCCACGAGCGCCGGCTGGGACGAGGTCGACCGTGTCGCCTGGGTGCGCGCGCTGCAGGTGGACGAGCGGCTGACCGTCATCGCCGCCACGGCCGACTCGCCGCTGCCCGCGGGCACGCGGCTCAACCACATCGCCGGCAAGGCCAGCGACGACGGCGAGAAGCTGCTGGAATGGCTGGCCGAAGCGCGCGACGAGGGCAAGCCCTTCCAGGTCGGCACGACGGCGGGCAAGCCGGTGCAGGTCAAGCCCTTCCAGGTCTGCCGCGGCTACACGCGCTTTGCGGCGCCCAACACGCCGCAGATGCAGGACTACCACTGGCTGCTGAGCCTGCATCCGCTGGAGGTCATCCAGGCCGAGCCCACGCCCGACGAGGCGCTCTGGCTGGTGCTGTGGACGCAGGGCCTGTCCGAAGAAGGCGGGGCGCGCATGAAGACGTATCACTACGCCATCAAGATCGCCGGCACCCTCTACAAC
>SEEY01000440.1 GCA_004211235.1 Rubrivivax sp. | reverse complement strand
CGTCCTGGCCGGCCGGCTCCCAGCGCGCGGCGGCACCGAGCTGGCCGCGCAGCACCGTGCGGCCGGTGTCGGCATCGACGACGCTGAAACCTGACGCCTCGACTGCGGGCACGGCGGCCAGCTTGGTGGCGCCCGTCGGGTAGCCCACCTGGTTGACGGCGATCTCGCCAGCCTGGGCCAGGCCGGCCGCAAGCAGGCCGGCGCAAAGCATGTGTCGCTTCATGGAATCACTGTCCCGATGTTGTTGTAGTCGGCCGCGCCGTTGTCTCCACGGGCGGGCAGCCGCTGTCGGCCGCGGCGCAGGATAACGCTCTGTCCATGCGCCATGTCGCCGCCTGACCCACACCCGATCGCAGCGCGTTCAGCCGTGGATGGAAAGGGCTCATGGCTTGTGCACGACGACCTTGGCGCGGATGCCCGAAGGCTGCGCGGGGTCGGACTCGACCATCACGGTCAGCTGCCGCTGCACGGCGCCCTGGGGCAGCAGCACCGAGAACTCGGCCGGCGCAGCGCTGGTCTTTTCGCCCAGCTTGGTGGCGGCCAGCCAGACCTCCGCCTTCCCGGCCAGCTCGCGGAAGACGAGGCGGGCGCGGCCGTCGTTGAGGTCGGCGCGCAGCTTCAGGTCGGTGCGGTAGAGCCGCCAGGCTGGCGTCTCGGCCGACTGCTGGATGGGCACCTCGCCCCAACCCCAGGTGTTCATGTCGTTGTCGGCGACGACGACGTTCGGGTCGGGCCGTGCGGCCTGCGCCGGCGAGATGCGCCAGTACAGCAGCTGCGTCAGCGGCTCGGCCGCGGCGACCGCGGGCGGCGCCGGCACGGCCTGCAGCGCGAGCGACACCTCGGCCGTCTGCAGCCCATCGGCCAGCGCGCGCAGCTTCACCGCGCCGCTGCCGCCCTGCTGGCTTTGCAGGATGACCTGGGCCAGGCCGTTGTAGAGATGGCGCTCGGGCGCCTTCTCGGACTCGTGCGAGTTCGCATCGCCATTGCCCACGCCGATGATGCGGGCCGCGCCGGCCAGCTCGAAGCGCACATGCAGGTTCGCGGTCGGCACCGGCCGGCCCTGCGCGTCGAGCGCGCTGACGGTGACGGGCAGCGCGTCCAGCCCGTCACCGGCCAGCGCCGTGCGGTCGGGCGTCAGCAGCAGGCGCACCGGCGGGCCGCTCGTCTCGACGACATCGCGCGCGATCTCGCTGCCGTTGCGCAGGGCGACGGCTTCGAGCTTGCCGGGCGCGTACGGCACGTCGAAGGTGACCATCTCGTAGGGGTCGACGGCCCTTTCGCCGACCGGCTGGCCGTTGAGCAGCAGGCGCACGCGCGGCGCGTTGCTGAGCACCATCACGCGCTGCGCCTTGCCCTCCTGGCCGGGCCAGTTCCAGTGTGGCGCGATCTTGATGACGGGCTCGTCCTCCAGCCTCACCCACTGCGCCCGGTGCAGCCAGAACGCCGTCTTGGCGAAGCCGCACAGGTCCATCGCGCCAAAGACGGTGCTGACGCTCGGCCAGTCGAAGGGCGTGGGCTCGCCGCGGTAGTCGAAGCCTGTCCAGACGAAGCCGCCGGCGATGAAGGGCCGCTCGGCAATCGCCTTCCAGGCCTGGCGATGGGTGTTGCCCCAGTAGGCCGCCTCGTTGTCGTCGGAGGCCATGATGTGGCGCTCGCGGTCGGTCTTGAACTCGCCGCGGGACATGAAGGCGGAGGTGTCTTCCGAGCTCGTCAGCGGCAGCTTGGGGTTGGCCTTGTGGAAGCGGTCGTACTCGCCGATCTGGTAGTTGAAGCCGACCACGTCGACCGCCTGCGACACGTTCATCGGCGCGAACAGGCCGCTGTTCATCGCGGCCGTCACGGGACGGGTGGTGTCGAGCGCCTTCACCGCCGCCACCATGCGGCGCACCATCTCGTAGCCGACCTCCGAGCCCTGCATCGGCTCCTCGTTGAAGACCGACCACAGCACGACGCTCGGGTGGTTGCGGTCGCGCTTGACCAGCCAGGTCAGCTGCTGCAGATAGTCGGGCGAGGGGTTGAAGTTGCGGTTCTCGTCCATGACGAGAAAGCCCATGCGGTCGGCCATGTCCAGCACCTCGGCCGCGGGCGCGTTGTGCGCAAAGCGGATGGCGTTGACGCCCATGTCCTTGAGGCGGCGCAGGCGGAAGGCCCAGATCGAGTCGGGCAAGGCGACGCCGACGCCGGCATGGTCCTGGTGGATGCAGACGCCCTGCAGCTTGACGTGCTGGCCGTTGAGGAAGAAGCCCTCGTCGGCGTCGAAACGGAGGGTGCGGAAGCCCGTCTGCACCTCGGCTTCGTCGAGCGCCGCCGTGCCGGAGCGCAGCTGCGCGCGGACGCGGTAGAGCTGCGGGTCCTTCAGCGTCCAGAGCTTGGGCTGCGCCACGGCCAGTTGCAGCTTTGCCGTGGTGCTGCCCAGCGCCTGCACGCGCACCTTGGCGCGCGAGCGCGACACGGCCTTGCCGGCCGCATCGACGAGCGTCACTTCCACCTCGGCGTCCTGCGCGGCGCGGCCGGCGCTCTCCACCTCCACCTCGACGGGCAGCGACCAGCGCTTGCCGTCGGCGCTGACCGGGTTGGCATGGATGCCGTCGGTGGCGATGTGCAGCGCGTTGCGCTTGACGAGCCAGCTGTGGCGGTAGATGCCGGCGCCTTCGTACCACCAGCCTTCGATGGCGTCGGCGTCGACCCGCACGGCAATCGTGTTCACGTCCTCGCCGTAGCGCAGATAGGGCGTGATGTCGATGTTGCGGCCGTTGTAGCCGGACCAGTTGCGGTTGACGACGTTGCCGTTGACCCAGACCGTGCTGTGCGTGGCGATGGCGTCGAACTGCAGCTCGATGTGGCGGCCGCGGTCTGTGGTGGGCAGCTGGAAGTAGCGCCGGTACCAGCCGATGCCGCGCGGGCGGTAGCCGTGGGAGAGGTTCTCGGTCTTGTCGAAGGGGCCCTCGACGGCCCAGTCGTGCGGCAGGTCGAGGCGCCGCCAGCCGGAGTCGTCGAAGTTGGTGCCGGCCGCACCGAGCGCATTGCCGGCCTTGACGGCGTTGTACGAGTCGCCATGGCCGCGGATGGCCATGCCGGGTACCTCACCCTGGTGGAACAGCCAGCCGCTGTCCAGCGACAGCCGCTCACGCGGGGCCGCTTGAGCCAGGCTGGACACGGCCAGCAACACCATCATCAACACGCGACGCCAGGCCATGTTCACTCCATCAGGCAATGAGCCGGCGGACGCTTCCGCGCCCGCCGGCTTGTGGGGCCGATCAGCCGATCAGCCGTTCAGCCGATCAGCCGTTCAGGCCGTCCAGCTCAGCGAGGCGCCTTCGGCCTGCACGGGGCTGCGCCGGCCGTCCACGTCCAGGCCCCAGCTGCGCAGCGCGCCCTCGGCAACCTGGGCCATGTACCGACCGCCGCTGCGGCTGACCGTGCCACGGGCCGCGACCTGGCCGTCCAGGCCCACGACCGTGAAGGCGGCGCTGCGGCCGTCGGCCAGCTCGAAGACGCGCAGCACGGTGCCGCTGGCGTAGTCGTAGTCGGGCCGCTCGGTCTCGGCGCCCCAGGGGATGACGCTGTTCGGTGCTGCGTAGAGCGGCATGCTGAGGAAGTCATGCGTCTCGCGGTACCAGCGGCCGCCGGCCTTCTTCTCGCCGCTCAGCAGGTGGGTCCAGCGGCCACCCTCGTCCGACCCGGGCAGGTAGACCTCGGCCTCGCCGCTCTCGGTGAACACCGGCGCGACGAGCAGGCTCTCGCCGAGCTGGTACTGCCGGTCCAGCGTGGCGCAGGCCGGGTCCTGCGGATGCTCGATGAGCATCGCGCGCATCAGCGGCACGCCGGTCTCGGTCGCCTCATGCGCCTTGGCGTAAAGGTAGGGCATGAGCTGGTGCTTGAGCCGCGTGAAGACGCGCAGCACGTCGCAGCTCTCTTCGTCCACGAGCCAGGGCACGCGGTAGAAACTGCTGCCGTGCAGGCGGCTGTGCGAGGACATCAGGCCGAACTGGATCCAGCGCTTGTAGACGGCCGGCGGCGGGTTGCCCTCGAAGCCGCCGATGTCGTGGCTCCAGAAGGCGAAGCC
>SEEY01000439.1 GCA_004211235.1 Rubrivivax sp. | reverse complement strand
CCCGACTTCGACATCGACTTCTGCCAGGGCAACCGCGACCGCGTCATCGACTACGTGAAGGGCAAGTACGGCCTGCCCGCGGTCAGTCAGATCGCCACGTTCGGCACCATGGCCGCCAAGGCCGCGTTGCGCGACATCGGCCGCGTGCTGGGCATGGGCTTCGGCCATGTCGACAGCATTGCCAAGCTGATCCCGGCGCCGCCCGGCAAGACCGTGACGCTGGCCAAGCTGCCGCCCAACTTCGACCCCGAGAAGGCCAAGGTCATCTACGCGCGCCACGAGGCGCCCGAGCTGGAGGAGCGCGAGAAGGCGGACGAGGAAGTGGCCGAGCTGCTGAAGCTCGCCGCCCGCGTGGAAGGCATGGTGCGCAACATCGGCATGCATGCCGGCGGCGTGCTGATCGCGCCGGGCAAGATCACCGACTTCTGCCCGCAGTACCAGCAGCCCGGTTCGACCTCGGCGGTCAGCCAGTTCGACAAGGACGACGTGGAGGCCATCGGCCTCGTGAAGTTCGACTTCCTGGGCCTGGCCACGCTGACCATCCTGGAGCTGGCCAAGGACTTCATCGTCGCCCGCTACCCGGAGCGCAAGGACTTCGACTGGGCCAACGTGCCGCTGGTCGACAAGAAGGTGTTCGACCTGTTCGGCAAGGGCTATTCGGAGAGCGTCTTCCAGTTCGAATCGCCCGGCATGCAGCGCCTGCTCAAGGACGCCAAGCCCTCGCGCTTCGAGGACCTGATCGCGCTGGTGTCGCTGTACCGGCCGGGCCCGATGGACCTGATCCCGTCCTTCGTCGCGCGCAAGCACGGCAAGGAGACCATCGAGTACCCGCACCCGCTGCTGGGCCAGGTGCTGGAGGAGACGTATGGCGTCTTCGTCTACCAGGAGCAGGTGATGCAGGCGGCCCAGGTGCTGGGCGGCTACAGCCTCGGCGGCGCCGACATGCTGCGCCGCGCGATGGGCAAGAAGAAGGCCGAGGAGATGGCCATGCACCGCGAGATCTTCCGCAAGGGCGCCGCGGAAAAGGGCATCGACCAGGCCAAGGCCGACGAGGTGTTCGACCTGATGGAGAAGTTCGCGGGCTACGGCTTCAACAAGTCGCACGCGGCTGCGTACGCGCTGCTGAGCTATCACACGGCCTGGCTGAAGACGCACTACACGGCCGAGTTCTACGCCGCGAACATGACCATAGAAATGGACGACACCGACAAGCTCAAGGTGTTGCTCAACGACGCCAAGATCTTCGGCATCGAGTTCCAGTCGCCCTGCGTCAACAAGGGCGTCTACCGCTTCGAGCCGCTGACGAACCGGCTCGTGAACTACGGCCTGGGCGCCGTCAAGGGCACGGGGCGCGGCGCCATCGAGGCCATCGTCGCGGCGCGCGAAGCCGGCGGGCCCTTCCTCAGCTTCTACGACTTCTGCCTGCGCGTGGACCGCAAGGCCGTCAACAAGCGCGCGGTGGAGGCGCTGATCAAGGCCGGCGCGTTCGACAGCATCAACCCCGAGCGCTCCAAGCTGCTGGCCAGCGTGGGCCGCGGCTACACGCATGCCGAGACGCAGGAGGCCAACGCCGACCAGGGCGGCCTGTTCGACTTCGGTGATTCGCATGCCGCCTCGCACGTCGAGCCCGACCTCGTCGACGCGCCCGTGTGGAGCATCAAGGAGCGCCTGTCGCTGGAGAAGACGGCCATCGGCTTCTACCTGTCAGGCCATCTCTTCGACCACGGCGGCGCCGAGGTGCGGCGCATCGTCAAGCGCCAGATCGCCGACCTCGTCGACAGCCGCGAGCCGACGCTGGTGGCTGGCATCGTCAGCGACCTGCGCGTCATCAACGGCCAGCGCGGCCGTGTCGCCATCTTCAAGATCGACGACAAGAGCGACGCCGTCGAGGCCGTCGCCAACGAGGAACTGCTGAACGCCAACAAGGAGCTGCTGGCCGAGGACGAGATGATCATTGCGCAGGGCAAGGTGCAGAACGACCGCTTCTCCGGCGGCCTGCGCATGAATGTGCAGGCGGTGTGGAGCCTGGCCGCGGCGCGCGCCAAGTTCGGCCGGCACCTGCTGCTCGCCGATGCCGGTTCGGCAGGACTGGTGCACGAACTGGTGCAGCGCTTCCCGCCGCGCGAGATGGCGATGGAGGAGGGCGGCACCCGCAAGCTCGGCCTGCCGGTGCGCGTGTCGGTGCGCGCGGAGCCCGGCGCCGGTCAGGTCGGCGCGCGCTGGCTCGTCGAGCTCGGCGAGGCCAGCCGTTTCTGGCCCGCAGATGAAGCTTTAGCGAAATTGGGCACGTCAGCCGAGGTCATTTACGAAGCTGGATGACCCCTGGCTTCGGCGATGATTTCGCCAGATGCAAACCGTGCCCAGGCCCCACTCCCAGTCGATGGGGCTGAACCGTCCGCCGCCCACCACCGGTCTCATCCTGACCGGCGGCGGCGCGCGTGCCGCCTACCAGGTCGGCGTGCTCGCCGCCATCGCGCAGTTGCGCCGCGACGCCGGTGTGACGAGCAATCCGTTTCCGGTCATCAGCGGCACCTCGGCCGGCGCCATCAACGCCTCCACGCTGGCCTGCCATGCGGATGATTTCGACGGCGCGGTCGACGGCCTGCTGCATCTCTGGCAGGGCCTGCACGTTGAGCACATTTACCGCGCCGATGCCTTCGAGGCCGTGAAGAGCGGCGCCCGCTGGCTGTCCATGCTCAGCCTCGGCTGGGCGCTGGCACGCTGGACGCGCAGCCGCCCGCGCAGCCTGCTCGACAACTCGCCGCTGCGCACGCTGCTGAGCCGCTACCTGGACATGGGCCGCATCGAGGCCATGCTGGCCGGCAGCCACCTGCGGGCGCTGGCGCTGACGGGTTCCAGCTACACCTCCGGCCAGCACGTCACCTTCTTCCAGACCCACCACCACGTCGTGCCCTGGCTGCGCGAGCAGCGCATGGCCGTGCAGACGCAGCTGACGCTCGGCCACCTGATGGCCTCATCGGCGATTCCCTTCATCTTTCCGGCCGAGCCGCTGGACTTCGAAGGCTTCGTCGAGTGGTTCGGTGACGGCTCCATGCGCCAGAGCGCGCCGATCTCGCCGGCCGTGCACCTGGGCGCCGAGCGGGTGCTCGTCATCGGCGCCGGCCGCATGAAGGAACCCGAGGGCCGGCGCCACCAGGCCACGGACGAACATCCCAGCATGGCGCAGATCGCCGGCCACGCGCTGTCCAACATCTTCCTGGATGCGCTGTCGGTGGACGTGGAGCGCCTGCGCCGCATCAACCGCACGCTGGCGCTGCTGCCGCGCGAGACGCGCGCTGCCACGGCGCTGCGGCCCATCGAGCTGCTCGTCATCGCGCCCAGCCGGCGCCTGGACGACCTCGCCGGCGAGCACCAGGCCAGCCTGCCGAACTCCGTGCGCGCCATGCTGCGGGCCTTCGGGGTCAGCGGCAAGGGCAAGACGACCAGCGGCTCGGCGCTGGTGAGCTATCTGCTGTTCGAGCCCAGCTTCGTCAACGAGCTGATCAACCTGGGCATGAGCGACACGCTGGCCAAGCGGGCCGAGGTGCAGCGCTTCTTCGGCTGGCCGGCGCGGGCGCCGCAGATCGACCCGGCACTGTTGCGCCGTGGCCGCTCGGCAGGCTTCGCGGCCTCAGTCGACGTAGGCGTGGCCGCCGACGCGAAGGCCGTTGGCTGAGAGCTTTCGCGCGCTCGCTGCGCGAATGCCCGGCACGCGCCGCATCAGGTCGGCCCAGTCCGTGAAAGGCCGCGCGGCCAGCAGGCGCTGCACGAGGGCGGGGCCGAGGCCTGGCAGGGATTCCAGCTCGGCCCGCGTCGCGGTGTTGGCGTCGACCTCGGCCTGCGCCATCGACGGCACGGGCAGCGCGGCCCACAACAGCAGGCCGCGCCGCTTCATCACGGCTCCCCGGCCTGCGCCCGCACCATCGCCGCGTAGGCGCCGTCCCGCGCGAGCAGCTCGGCATGCGTGCCCGTCTCGACCAGGCGGCCTGCGCCCATCACGTGGATGGCGTCGGCATCGCGGATGGTGGACAGCCGGTGGGCGATGACGATCAGCGTCTTGCGGCCCGACCAGGCGGCCAGCGCCTGCTGC
>SEEY01000438.1 GCA_004211235.1 Rubrivivax sp. | reverse complement strand
GCATGGCGACGGCACGGAAGACCGCTTCGCCTTGCCGACCGAGCCGACGCTGCCGCCGTCATCCGCGCCCATGAACGCGGGTGCGAACCGGCCCGCGCCGGAAGACTCGACCGCCCGCGACGCCGCCGGCCTGCCTGCCACCGCGCAGACCGACGTCGGCCCGCTGCAGCTGAGCTGGAACGCCGCCGCCCAGTTGGTGAGCGTGCGCCGGCCGATTGGCAGCAGCCGCTATGTGTACGACGCGTGGGGCCGCCGGGTCGTCAGCCTCGGCACGAACGGCGACGGCCGCACGACCGCCGCGGTCAGCTTCTACGAGGAGCACCGCCTGGTCGCACGCGCCGATGCTTCGGGCAACGCACTGCAGGCCTATGTCTACCTCGGCCTGCGCCCGGTGGCTCAGCTGGACCTGGCCCCCCAGGGCGCCTGGGCCCGGCTGATGGCCACATGGCGCGGCGCGCCGGCGCTGCAGCTGCACACCGACGCGGCCGGCCGCGTGGTCTCGGCGTCCAGCAACGGTCAGACGCTGGCCGACGCATCCCAGCCGCTGCGCGACGTGGGCCAGCAGCACGATGCCGACACCGGCCTGGCCTACCACGGAGCCCGCTTCCTGAACCCGCGCACGGGCCGATTCCTGAGCCCCGACCCGCAGGGCATCGCCGATGCCGTCCAGGGCGTCGCGCAGGCCCATCTGCTCGACACCTATGCCTACGCCGGTGGCCGGCCCGACCTCTACATCGACCCCGACGGCGCCGCGCGGATCCGCTACTTCGCCATCACGACGGGCGCCAACGGCCGCGCGCTGGGCGACAACCAAGGCTTCACCAAGGCGCGCTGGGCCTTCATCATCGACCAGGTCGGCGGCGGCGGCGACGCCTCGACCGCGCTGGGCCGCAAGCGCAACGAATACGCGGCCAACGGCACCGGTCTGCTGCTGGACAAGGAGGGCGACTTCCTGACCGCCGGCAAGTCCAGCGAGACCTGGGTCGGCGGCGGTGCCGGCGTGCCGGACCTGTTCCGGGACCACTACGGCAACAACCTCATCAGCGTGCCGGCCTTCACGATCAACAACTTCGACAACGACCGCGCGGCCAGCGTCATCGCCAGCCTCATCCCTGCCGACCGCGCCGAGGTCTTCCCGGGCGCCTGCCCGGCCTACTCGCTGCTGCTGCCGCCCATCCACTTCGCCGACGAACAGACGGACATCGATGTGACGCGTACCGATCCCGCGCGCAAGCAGCGCATCCTGGCCTGTGGTGCCGGCAGCGCAGCCTCGCTGGAGCAGCGCCGCGTCTCCACCTACGAGGCCGCCGCGGAGCTGAACGAAACCGGTCGCCCCAAGCGAATCAACAAGGACTGCTCGGCGGACGGCTGCCCGGGCGTGTACTACTCCTGCAACGCCACGCGCTGCGTCGGCACCAACGGGCCGCCGGCTGCGGGCGGCACGTCCTACGTGGCCTCCTACGGCCGCTCGCAATTCATCGGCGCGACGCTGGTGTCGGAACTCATCAATGCCTATCCCACCTTCACCGCCACCGAGCGCACCGACCTCGGCATGGGACCGACCACCCTCGCCGACCTGAACGCCGCCGACACGCGCGGGCGCAACCTGCTGCGCTGGTTCAACACGCAGATCGCCGCTGCCCCGACCTATGCCGCGGCCGGCAACGCCTGGAACACCTTGCCCGCGGCGCGCCGCGCGCAGTTCACGGCCGACACCGGCCTGGGCGAACAGGGCTATGAGGACATCGTGCGCCTGAAGACCTCCCCCCCCACCAACTCCAACGGCACCAGCCTGCTGGGTGATGCACGCCAGGCCATGGTGACCGCGGCCATCCTGAGCGACGCCACCATGAACACGCTGCTGATGGGCATCTTCCAGGACTTCGACCGCTTCACGGTGATGGGCCGCAAGCTGATGCAGAACAACCTCGCCCGCGTGGTGGCGCAGTACCCCAGCGCCGACGACGAGGAGGTGGCTGCACGAGTGGCCCGGCTCCACAACGGCGGCAACTGGCGCGCACCACTGGCCACGCTGAAGGGCGCTGGCGACAGCTTTAACTACGTCAAGCGCTTCCTCGGCGACATTCGCGGCGAGGGCGAATGGCGGTCGCTGCGCTGCGTCGAGGACTTCGGCACCGGCGTCACGACCGTCGCACCCGGCACCGCCGGCAGCGGCGTCGGCGGCCTTGAAATGAAGACGCTCACGATCCCATGAGTCCACGCGCCATGCATCACCATCGCACTCCGCTCCTCCTGCTCGCAGCAGCCCTGTTCGGCAGCAGCGTCCTGGCCGCCGAACCCGTGTGCCAGCCGCAGGCCGTGCGCCTGCCGCCGCTCTATGCACGGCTGGCCGCCAAGGCACCGTTGCCGGCCAATGAGCGGCTGCACCTGCGGCAACTGGCGGCCAAGGGTGCGGAAGGCGTGGAGGTCTCGCTGCAGGAGATCGACCTCTCGGGCAGCGGCGTCTGCGATCTCGTCGCCACCGTGCGCGACCCGCTCAGCAGTGGCGGCGACAGCGACGTTCTGACGACGATCTACCTCGCCAAGCCACCCTCGGGCTGGCAGCGGGTCGGGGCAGCGAGCGCCCGACGCGACGACCGCCCCGCCTCTCTGGACCTCGTCGCTCATGGCGAGGATGCGCAGTACGCATTCTCCGAAGTGCGCCGGCTGACGCTGCCAGCGGATGCGACGGTCTACCTCGTGGCCTGGCACGGCGAGCGCATCGCCAACGGCTTCGACGGCTACCGCGTCTTCGCCCTCGACCGCCGCGCGGGCCGGCTGCTGCCGCTGGACCGCTGGGCCGGCAAGGGCAAGGAAGTCTACGAGGCCTTCAAGGCCTCAGGCGTCGCCGGTGGCTTCGATGCGCGCGTGGAGCAGGACGAGCTGCGGCGCCTGTGCGCGTCTGCCGCGACCGACCGACCTGCTCCCATCGCGGCAGCCTGCACCGAAGCCAAGCCCTGATGCTTGAAGCCGCAGCCGCCCGCCCATGAAGCAATTCCGGTGCTCCCCATTCCAGCGACGGCTGGCACAGGCCGCCGTTTCGGTGCTGTTGCTGCCCGCCGCGGCTGCGCAGGCCGAATGCAACCCTCCGCTGGAGGCCAGGGCCGAGCGGCTGTTGAACCAGGGCGGCGCGGCCTACCGGGCACAGCTGTACTGGAACCCGCAGGGCGACGCCACGGTGGCGGGCGGCAGTCTGGCCGTGACGGTCTGGCAGGGGGAGCGGCAAGTGGCGCAAGCCGGCCAGCTCAGGCGCGTGCTGGTCCAGAACGTGGCCTGGGAATCGTGGGGCACGAAGTGCGAACCCGACTGCGCCGACACGAGCAAGAACAAGAGCGTCATCGTCATCGCCGCGCAGAAGTCGCCGCAGGGCATGAGCGACCTGCGCGTGCGCACACGCGGGTCGAGCACGCCCTACGGCAAGGACGACAAGGCAGCGCAGTCCGTCGACAGCACGACGCGCTACGTCTTCAACGGCACGGCCTACGAGGCGCGGGACTGACGCCCCGGGGCATCTCGTCTTCAACCCCATTGCCGCGCTCAAACGCTGATCTCCCTTTCGCCCCGCCGACCCGCCCTCATGCAGCGATCTTTTTCCCATCTCCTCGGCGCGGCCCTGCTGGCCTGTGCAGCACTGCTGCCGGCGCCGGCGGCGCAGTCGGCCAGCCTGTTTGACGGCGGCAGCAAATGTGACCCGACCAAGGCGACCTGCATCGATCCGCCCGGCGGCAGCCCCTTCCCGTTCCCGCCGCCGGGCGGGTTGATGGTGGGCGGTGGCAACCCGATCAACCTGATCACCGGCAACAAATACCAGGAAGAGACCGACCTCGCCGCCCTGCCCGGCGTGCTCGGCCTGGAGCTCAAGCGCTACTACAACTCGCTGAGCCCGAATGCGGGCATCGCCGGCGCGCAGTGGCGGGTGAGCTACGAGACGGTGCTGGTGGACCTGGGCTCGCAGATCCAGATCCTGCAGGCCGACGGCCGTCGCATCACGCTGACCAAGGGCCAGCAGAACGGCGCCACGCTGTGCACCAGCCCGCAGCTGTCGGACGGCCAGGTGCGCATCGAGCAGCAGGGCGGCCAGCCCGTCTACCAC
>SEEY01000437.1 GCA_004211235.1 Rubrivivax sp. | reverse complement strand
GACTACAGCAACACCACCACCATCAACGCGGCGCCCGACGTGCTGCTGTCCAACGGCAACACCGGCAAGCTGCTGACGGCGCTGCAGGCCGGCGGCGTTAACCTCGCCATCGACATCAGCGGCCTGGTGCTGCCCAGCCTGTCGGACCTGCGCACGCTGTGGGGCATGACGGTCGACCCGACCTTCGCCACCATCACCGGCAAGATCACCTGGCTGGACGCCAACGACCTGGACGGCAATGGCACGTCCTCCGGCCTCGCCGAGGGCGGCCTCATCAACGGCAACGGCAACCTCAGCACCTGGGTCGACAAGAGCGGCAGCGGCAACAACTTCACACAGGGCACCTCCGGCGCCTCGCCCAAGCTGGACCTCACCGGCCTGAACGGGCAGCCGGCGGTCAGCTTCGACGGCAACGACTTCCTGACCAGCAACCAGTGGGTGGGCCAGAACTACTCGCTGTTCGTCGTCGGCCAGCTGACCGGCACGCAGAACGGGCGCCTGGTGGCCTCGTCGACCGACAACTCGCTGATCGGCTGGCACGGCGGCTATCAGGACCAGCTCTACGGCCAGAACTGGGTGTCGCAGACCAACGGCACCGTGCAGGCCGGTACGCCCATCCTGTACACCGCCAACGATCTGGCCGGCGCCGGCACGCTGTACAAGAACGGCGTCGCGCTGGCCGCCACGGGCAGCACCTTCGACGGCTGGCTGGGCAAGATCCAGCTGTCGGGCTACGGCGGCGCCAACAACGAGAGCAGCCGGGGTGCAGTGTCCGAGCTGCTGGTGTTCGACCACGTGCTGTCGCCGGGCGAGCAGCGGGTCGTCGAGAACTACCTCGCCACGCGCTGGGGTGTGGGCACGCCCAGCAGCATGACGGGCGGCGCGCTGGGCACCGTGGGCCTGGACCCGACCTGGACCGGCGCCAAGATCGCCTTCGGCACCGCCGCCGCCGAGACGCTCACGGCGACCTACAACGGCGCCAGCGCCCGCGGCGCCAGCCGGGTGGATGCGGTCGTCTTCGCCGGTGACGGCGACGACGTGCTCAACGGCGGCGTGCGCGCAGACGCGCTGTTCGGCGGCAACGGCAACGACACGCTGGACGGCAAGGTGGGCGCCGACTGGATGGCGGGCGGTGCCGGCAACGACACCTACACCGTGGACGACGTGGGCGACACCGTCGTCGAAGACGCCAGCGCCGGCACCGACCGCGTGCTGACGTCGGTGAGCTTCACGCTGCCGGCCAACGTCGAGAACCTGACGCTGACCGGCACCGCGGCGATCAACGGCGCCGGCAACGCGCTGGCCAACACCATCCTCGGCAACAGCGGCGCCAACCGCATCGACGGCGGCGCGGGGGCCGACACCATGACCGGCGGCGCCGGCAACGACGTCTACTTCGTCGACAACGCGGGCGACCTCGTCAACGAGAACGCCGGCGAAGGCACCGACGCCGTCTACGCCGCCACCAGCTACACGCTGGGCGCGAACGTGGAGAACATCTACTACGTCGGCCGCACGGCCGGCACCATCACCGGCAATGCGGCCGTCAACCAGCTTTACGCCAGCGTCTACAGCGGCATTGCGACGACGATGGCCGGCGGCCTGGGAGACGACACCTACTACCAGCAGGCCGACAGCTTCGGCAACTTCAGCCTCAACCTGGTGGTGGTCGAGAACGCCGGCGAAGGCACGGACACCGTCATCCTGCAGCGCACGACGAACGCGACGGCGCTGCTGAGCTACACGCTCGCGGCCAACGTCGAGAACCTGGACCTGTCCTCGTCCTACAACATCAACGTCGTCGGCAATGCGCTCGACAACGTCATCACCGGCCCGACCAACGTCGGCTCGCCCAACGCCACGTCGCTGGCCGGTGCCGCTGGCAACGACACCTACCTCGTCTACCTGCCCTACACGGCGGTCATCGAGAACGCCGGCGAGGGCACGGACCTCGTGCAGGCCAACCTCGACTTCCGGCTCCCCGCCAACGTCGAAAACCTGAGTGCGCTGAACCAGAACAACCTCAAGCTGTTCGGCAACGCGCTGGCCAACGTGCTGACCGGCACCCAGGCCAACGAGCGCCTGGACGGCGGCGCGGGCGCGGACACGCTGGTAGGCGCGGCGGGCGATGACACCTACGTCGTCGACAACGCCGCCGACGTGATCACCGAGACGACCGGCCTCGACAGCGTCGAGACGACGCTGGCCAGCTACACGCTGGGCGCCACGCTGGAGCGGCTGAGCTTCACCGACACCGGCGCCCACACCGGCACCGGCAACGCGCTGGCCAACCTGATCGCCGGCAACAGCGGCAACGACGTGCTGAACGGCATGGACGGCAACGACCAGCTCTACGGCGGCGGCGGCGCCGACACGCTGAACGGCGGCAACGGCGACGACATCCTCGTCTCCGCCGCTCGTCCGGGCTTCTTCGCCGGCCTGCAGCAGAGCGGCCTGCGCGCCGAGTACTGGAACAACACCACCTGGCTCGGCGCGCCGGTCCTGACCCGCCAGGACGCGGCCATCGCCACCAACTACGGCACGGGTTCGCCGGCCACCGGCATCGTCAACACGGACAACTTCTCGATCCGCTGGACGGGCTACTTCAACGCCGCCACGGCTGGCAACTACAGCTTCCGCATCAGCCAGGACGACAGCATGACCGTCGTCGTCGACGGCCAGTACGTCGTCGGCATGGGCAGCTACTCCAGCCTGGCCAACATCGACTCGGTGCCGCTGGCGCTCGGCGCCGGCCAGCACAGCATCGTCGTGCAGATGAGCGAAGGCACTGGCGGCGCGGCGGCCCTGCTGTCTTGGCTGACGCCGGGCGCGGCGGGCTTCGTGGCCATGCCTTCCTCGGTGTTCAGCTTCGGCGACCCTGCCGTGAACGACACCCTGGGCGACAGCCTCAACGGCGGCGCCGGCAATGACACGCTGATCGGCGGCGCAGGCGTCGACACGCTGACCGGCGGCACCGGCGATGACATCTACGTCGTCAACAGCACGGCGGACATCCTGGTCGAGAACGCCGGCGAGGGCACGGACACGGTGCAGTCCAGCGCAAGCTACACGCTGGCCAGCCTGCCCAACATCGAGAACATCGCGCTGACCGGCAGTGCGGCGGTCAACGCCACCGGCAATGCCGCCAACAACACGCTGACCGGCAATGCGGCGGCCAATGTGCTGGACGGCGGCGACGGCAACGACACGCTGATCGGCGGCGGCGGCGCCGACACGCTGATCGGCGGCCTGGGCAACGACAACCTCACGGCCGACGGCGGCAGCACGCTGCAGGGCAACGACGGCGACGACGTGCTGCGCCTGGGCAACGTGGCGGCCTGGACGCCCACGCAGCTGCCCAATCTCGCGCTGTGGCTGGACGCCGCCGATCTCGACGGAGATGGCGTGCAGGAGGGCCTGGCCGAGAGCGGACTGACGGCCGACGGCCGCGTCTTCGTCTGGCGCGACAAGAGTGGCGGCGGCCGCGACGCCACAACCAGCAACGGCGCCTACGAGCCGCAGTTCATCGCCGACGGCATGAACAACCTGCCCACGGTGCGCCTGGACGGCCTGGACGACCGGCTCAGCGTCAGCCTCGCCACCATCGCCTCGGGCGGCAGCCTGTACTGGGTGCAGAAGTCGGGCGACAGCTTCTACATGCCGATGTCGACCAACTCGGGCGGCAGCACCTGGCTGCTGATTGCCGGGCAGGGTGACAGCGGCACCGACGTGGTGGGTTCCGGCAACACCAACCTCAAGACGGCCTGGACGATGGACGGCACGCTGCAGGCCTGGAACACGCGCGCCAACGTCTACACCGCGCTGGCGGAGGGCACGCACGTGGTGTCCACCGTCAACCAGTCGTTGAACTTCAACGGCGGCCTGACCATCGGCACCGGCTGGGGCGGCCAGTGGAATGCCAGCAATGACTACAGCGAAGTCATCGTCACCGGCACGACGCTCAGCACGGCCGATCAGCAGCGCCTGGACGGCTACCTGGCCTGGAAGTGGGGCACCGTCGGCCAGCTCGCGGCGGCCAACCCCTACAAGACGGCGGCGCGGGTGCCGACACGCTGATCGGCGGCACCGGCAATGACCTC
>SEEY01000436.1 GCA_004211235.1 Rubrivivax sp. | reverse complement strand
TAGGCATAGGCCACCATGACGCCGATGTCGTGGCCGACGACGTCGGCCTGGTCGATGCCCAGCGTGTCCAGCACGCCGCGGATGTCCTTGGCCTGGTTCATCTTCTCGTAGCCGTCCTCCGGCTTGGCCGACAGGCCGATGCCGCGCAGGTCGGGAATCACGACGCGGTGGTTCTTCGCCAGCTCGACGGCCAGCGGCGTCCACATGTCGCCGGTGTCGCCGAAGCCATGCAGCAGCACGACGGCCGCGCCGCTGCCGCCGACGCGCACATGCAGCCTGGTGCCGTTGGTGGCGATCTCCTGCAGCTTGAAGGTGGCGGGATAGGGCTTGGGCTGGGCCATCGCGTGGGGCACGGCGGTGAGCACCGTGGCGGCCAGCAGGGCGGCGGCGAGCAGTTGCTTGGGGGAAGAAAACATGAAAGCTCCTTGGCAGGCGGGGTGGGAATTCAGGTGCGCGTGATGGACAGCCCGCCGTCGACCAGCGACGCGGTGCCGGACACGAAGGACGAGTCGTCGCTCGCGAGATAGAGCGCCGAGCGGGCCAGCTCTTCGGGCCTGCCGACACGCTTGAGCGCATGCAGGCCGGTGATGAAGGCCTGCGATTCGGGCGTGCCGTTCATGTCGCGGTACATGTCGGTGTCGACCGCGCCAGGCAGCAGCGCATTGACGCGCACACCCTGCGGGCCGAACTCGGCGGCCAGCGCCTGCGTCAGGCCGATGAGGCCCGACTTGCTGGCCGCGTAGGCCGCCACACCGGGGAAGGCCGCGCTGTAGCCGACGAAGGTGGACGTGAAGATGACCGAGCCGCCGCCGTGCTTGAGCATCTGCGCGATCTGGTGCTTGGCGCCGAGGAAGGCGCCAGTCAGGTTGACGGCCAGCGTGTCGGCAAAGCCTTGCGCCGAGACGCCGGTGGACGCGCCCGCCTCGCCGAGCGTGCCGGCGTTGTTGAAGGCCACGTCGAGCCGGCCGAAGCGCTGCACGGCCAGCGCGACGAGGGCCTGGGCATAGGCTTCATCGCGCACGTCGCCGGCCAGGGCCAGGGCCGAGCCGCCGCGGGCGTCGATCTCGCAGGCCAGGTCCTTCAGCTCGGCTTCGCGCCGCGCGCCCAGCACCACCTTGGCGCCCTCGGCGGCGAACAGCAAGGCGGTGGCGTGGCCGATGCCCGAACTGGCGCCGGTGATGAGGGCGACCTTGCCCTTGAGACGTTGGCTCATGCGGAGCTCCCGATGCGTGTTTGACGGGCTCAAGGTTCGGCGTTTGCCGCGTGAAGTGCGAGTGAATTGGCGCGATTCACGCACCCGGCCTGCGTGAACGGCGCCGTGAAGCCGCGCACTCGCAAGGCTTCACGGCGCTTCACTGGGCAGGGGGCACGCTTGTGCCGAACATGGCGGCACGGGCTCGAAGCCCACCCAAGGAGAAAGCCATGCTGATGCCCACTGCCATCCGTGTCCGGGTCGCCCACCCCGAGCCGCTCGTCCATCGCGGCATGGTGTCCACGCTGCGTGCGGACAGCCGCTTCCAGGTGGACGAACACCGGCCGGGCGCGGGCGATCAAGCGGTCGCCGAGGCGGAGACGACGCAGGTGCTCGTCACCGACCTGCCCCAGGGCGTCACCGCGGCGTTGCAGCGCGCCTCCGAGGCGCCGGCCGTGCTGGTGCTGTCCCACCTGGACGGTGAACTCAGCATCCGCGGCGCGCTGCAACGCGGCGTCAAGGGCTACCTGACGCACGACTGCCTGCCCGAGCAGCTGGTGGACGCCGTGATGGCGCTCGCCCGCGGCCAGCGCTACCTGCAGGGCAGCGTGGTGCAGCGCCTGGCCGATACCGTGGCGCAGGACCTGCCCACGCCACGCGAGGTGGACGTGCTGCGCCTGATGGCCACCGGCCTGTGCAACAAGGCCATCGCCGCGGAACTGAACATCGGCTGCGGCACCGTGAAGACGCATGTCAAGGCGCTGCTGGACAAACTCGGCGCGCCCACCCGCACGGCCGCCGCCGACATCGCCAAGCGCCGTGGCCTGCTCGATCCGCTGGCCGCCGGCCCTGCGCCGGACCGCCTGCTGCGCCGCCGCGGCAGCGCGGCGGCCCGCGCCTTCCACGCGCCTGGGCACGCGCTCGCCTGAGGCTTCTCGAACATTCACGGCGATTCACGCCCGGCGCCGGCGGCGCCGCTGATGATGCCTGGGCGGGCCATGGCGCCGCGTCAAGGAAGGGTCGCATGTTCGTCATGGCTGAGTTCAACCGCACCGCTGCCCGCGGCGCCGGGCCTGCGTCGCGCGCCGTGATGGCGGGCTTCCGGCATGGGCGCTAGCGACGCCGCCGAGGCCCTGCCCGGCACTGCTCCCGGGACGGCTCCCGGCGCCTCGCCGATGGCCATCGTCTTCGGCCCTTTCCGCTACGAGCCGGCGCGCCGCGTGATCAGCGACAGCCGCGGCCCGCTCCGCGTGGGCAGCCGGGCACTGCAGCTGCTCGAAGTGCTGCTGGAGCAGCCCGGCCGCCTCTACAGCCGCGATGAGCTCGTCGCCCGCGTGTGGCCCCGCACCGTCGTGGAGGAAACCAGCCTGCGCGTGCACATCTCGGCGCTGCGCAAGGTGCTGGGCGACGGCGTGAGCGGGGCGCGCTACATCGCCAACGTGCCGGGGCGCGGCTACGCCTTCGTCGCCGAGACGCGCGCCGCGCCCCATGCCGGCAGCGACTCGCCGGTGGCCGGACCGCGCCCGTCCGCGCCGACGCTGCCATCGCTGCCGCCGCGCCTGGCCCGCCCCATCGGACGCGAGCCGGCGATAGAACAGATCGCCGGACTGCTGGCACGCGAGCGCCTGGTGTCGGTCGTCGGCGCCGGCGGCATGGGCAAGACGACCGTGGCCCTGGCCGTGGCGGACCGGCTGGGGACGGGCTATGCCGATGGCGCCTGCTTCGTCGACCTGTCGCAGCTGTCGGACCCGGGCCTCGTCGCCGCCGAGCTGGGCCGCACCCAAGGGCTCATCCTGCCCGCCGGCGAGTCGACTGCCGTGCTGGAGGCGGCGCTGCGCGACAAGCGGTTGCTGTTCGTGCTGGACAACTGCGAGCACGTGATCGACGCCGCGGCCACGCTGGTCGACCGGTTGCTGCGCACCTGCCCAGGCGTGCGCTTTCTGGCCACCAGCCGCGAGCCGCTGGACATCGAGGCCGAGTGGGTATTCAGGCTGGCGCCACTGGCGCTGCCGGCGCCGGGCGAGGCGCCGGACCCACAGCAGCTGCTGGCCTATCCGGCCATCCAGCTTTTCACGGAACGCGCCCAGGCCAACAGCGATGCCTTCGAGCTGACGCCAGCGCTGGCCCCGGCCGTGCGTGAGCTCTGCGCCTTCCTCGACGGCATTCCGCTGGCCATCGAACTGGCCGCCGCACGCGTGGACAGCCTCGGCGTGCTGGGCCTGCTGCAACGGCTGAGCAGCGCCTTCGAGCTGCTCACGCGCGGCCGCCGCACGGCGCTGAGCCGGCACCGCACGCTGCAGGCCGTGATGGACTGGAGCTACGACCTGCTCAGCGACAGCGAGCGGCTGGTGCTGCAGCGGCTGTCGGTGTTCCGCGGCGCCTTCGACCTGGACGGTGCCGTTGCGATTGCCGCCTGCCCGCGCCTGAGCCGGCAGTGCGTCGTTGAGGACGTGCTCAGCCTGAGCGCGAAATCCCTCATCGTGCTGGAGTCGGCCGACGACGACGTGCTGCTGCACCGGCTGCTCTACATCACCCGGCTGTACGCCGAGAAGCGGCTGGCCAATGGCGGCGACGCGGCCGACGCGCATCGGCGGCATGCCCGCTTCATCGTCGAAGGCCTGCAGCGTGCGCGCGCGGCGGGCGCCGGCATGTCGCGCTACCACTGGTCGCCGGCGCTGGGCTCCTCCATCGCCGACGTGCGGGCCGCCATCGACTGGACGCTGATCGATGAGAACGACCTCGCGCTGGGTGTGCGGCTCACGGCCTTTGCCAAGCGCACCTATTGCGACGTCGGCCTGGTGGAGGAGTACCTGCACTACATCGAGACGGCCCTGACCAAGCTGCCCCGCGTGGGCGCCGACCGCGAGGCGCTGGAGCTGCCGCTGCGCATCGCCGCTAACTTCATGAT
>SEEY01000435.1 GCA_004211235.1 Rubrivivax sp. | reverse complement strand
GCGTGGATGGAGGCCACCGAGGGCCGCAGCGTCTGCCGCTTCAGCGATCGCGACGACGAGGTCAACGCCATCTGGCGCGACGTCGTCAACAAGATCATCCGGCACATCTCGGTGGGCTACATCGTTCACCGCTTCATGAAGCTCGACGCCGAAGTCGAGGGCGGCCTGCCCATCTGGAAGGCCATCGACTGGGAGCCCGTCGAACAGTCCCTCGTGCCCATCGGCGCGGACCCGCTGGCCGGCGTGCGGGCGATGGGGGAGGGCGCGCAGCTGCTCGAGGTCAGGCTGCGCGAGTTGGCCTCCCGCGCCGTCGGCGGCCGCAGCTTCCTGTGCGAGTTCGTCACGCGTGACGCGCCGGCCCTCGCCGCCAACGTTTCCCCCAACCCAGCAGCAGCCGCTGTTGTCACACCCACCACTCCTGAGGAGCGTTCCATGACCCCCGAAGAAATCCAAGCGCAAGCGGCTGCCGAGGCTGCCGCACGCGCCCTGGCCCTGCAGACCACCTCCGCCACCGAGGCCGCCGTGCAAGCCGAGCGCGCGCGCTCCACGGCCATCCGCACCGCCGTCGGCGCCTTCCGCCGCACCGTGCAGGGCGACCTGATCAGCGACGAGCAGGTCGAGTCCATGATCACCCGCGGCATCACCGTCGACGCTGCGCGCGCCGAGATGTTCGGCCTGTTGGAGACCCGCTCCAACAGCACCGGCCCCACCCGCAGCGCCGCGGCCATCCGTACCGAGCAGGACGAGCAGGTCCAGCGCCGCGCCGACATGTCGGCTGCGGTCGCCCACCGTGCCAACCCGAGCCTCGCGCTGCCGGAAACGGCGCGCCGCTTCCGCGGCCTGTCGCTGCTGGAGCTGGCCCGTCGCGGCCTCGAGCTGCAGGGCGTCAACACCGAGGGCATGAGCCGCAACGCCCTTGTGTCGCTCGCGATGGGCAACAGCGACGAGATGGGCTTCCGCACGATGCACGGCAACAGCGACTTCGCGATCGCGCTGGCCAGCACCGTCAACCGCAGCCTGCGCGATGCCTACACCAGCGCCCAGCAGACCTTCAAGGCCTGGGCTCGCAAGGGCACGCTGAGCGACTTCCGCGCCGCCACGCGCGTGGCTGTCGCGGCCAACTTGGCGCTGGAGAAGGTCGGCGAGCTGGGTGAGTTCAAGCGCGGCACGATCAGCGACGCTGGCGAGACCATCCGCCTGGCCACCTACGGCAAGGTGGTGGGCGTTTCGCGCCAGGCCATCATCAACGACGACCTCGACTTCCTCGGCCGCCTGCCGGCGATGTTCGGTCGCGCTGCGGCCGACTTCGAGAGCGACACGGTCTACTCGGTGCTCAAGGGCAACCCCGTGATGGCGGACGGTGTCACGCTGTTCCACGCCAACCACAAGAACCTGGGCACCGGCGCCGGCATCACCGAGGCGGCGCTCGACGAAGCTACCCAAGCCATGCGCAAGCAGACCGACTTCGGTGGCAACGCGCAGCCGTTGAACCTGACCGCACGTCATCTCATCGTCAGCGCCGCCCGCGAGCTGCAGGCCCGCAAGCTGCTGAGTGCGCTGCTGGTGGCCACGAAGTCCACGGACGTGAACATCTACGCCAACGCATACGAGCTGGTCGTCGAGCCCCGCCTCGATGCCGTCAACCCGCTCGAATGGTTCCTGGCTGCCGACTCTGCGCAGATCGACACCATCGAGTACGCCTACCTCGAAGGCGAAGAGGGTCTCTACACCGAGCAGCGCATGGGCTTCGATGTCGACGGCCTCGAAGTCAAGGCACGCCTGGACTTCGCCGCGAAGGCCACCGATCACCGCGGCCTGTTCAAGAACCCGGGCGCCTGATCGCTGCCGCCGTCTGACCTGCGCGGCGCCACGGCTCCGCGCGCCTCTCCCCACCTCCCTGCATCCCTGAAAGGTCTGCAATGAAGAACTTTGTCCAACCCGGCAACACCATCACGCTGGTGGCCCCCTATGACGTCGCCAGCGGCGCCGGCCTGCTGGTCGGCCTCATCTTCGGCCTCGCCACCAACGCCGCCCTCAGCGGCGCCGACATCGAGACCGTCCTCGAAGGCGTGTTCGATGTGACTGCGCTCAGCACCGACGTGCCCGCGCAGGGCGCTGCCCTGTACTGGGACAACACCAACAAGCGCCTCACCACCACGGCCGGTGGCAACACCAAGGTCGGCGTCGCCGTGAAGGCCAAGCTCAACGGCGAGCTGACCGCACGCATCCGCCTCAACGCGGCCTTCTGAGCGGGGCAGGGCGGTGGACAACTCGATCTTCTTCGCGGCCTTCAAGTCGGCCGGCCTGCTGGAGCCTTGTGTCTACAAGCCCGGCACGCCGGCCGAGAAGGGCTTCGATGCTGGCTGGCAGCGTCCCGACATGCTGCAGCTGGCCGACGAAGCGCAGGCCACGGACTACCTGCTCGAGTTCCAGACCGCCGACCTGCCCACCCTCCGCAACGGCGACACCATCACGGTCGCCGGCGCGTCGTTCAGCGTCCGGGCGCCCGCCCAGGCGCACGGCGACGGCTTCTTCAGCACGGTCGCCCTCAAGAAGGCCTGACGCATGCCCACCTACGCCAAGCAGCTGCTCGACGCCGTCCAGGCCAGCCAGTCCACCCAGGTGGCCATCCCCGCCAGCAGCATCCACCTCGAGCGCATGTCGCCGATCGCAGATGACGAGTGCCCCGCGCTCAACATCCTCGTCGGCCAGGCGCGCAAGGTCGGCGTGCTTGGCAGCGAGGGCGGGTACGACCTGCTCGACATGGAAGTCGACGTCGTCATCAGCATCCACACCCGTGGAGCGCCCCGCACGCGCGTCGCCGACCCCTTCGTCGACGCCGTCAACGCTGCGCTGATGCGCGACCCCAGCCTCGGTGGCCTCGCCGTGCAGCTGGGCCTCTACACCGTCCAGCCGCGTCAGGCGGCCGCCGGCGAGACGGGCATCGCCGAACTCACCTACCGGGCTCGCTGCGCCGTGCGCGAGAGCGACCTGTCCATCTTCACCCACTGAACCAAACAACCTAGGAGCCCATCATGGCTGGTCGCGGTCAAATTTCCTTCCACTCCGGCGTGCTGTTCGCAAAGAGCACCATCGCCCTCGCGGCCTCCATCCGGGTGGCCACCCTTCAGGAGACGAGCTTCGATTTCAAGGCGTCGAACAAAGAGCTTTTTGGTGAGAACCAGTTCGCCGAGGCCATCGGTCGCGGCAACGTCAAGATCAGCGGCAAGGCCAAGACCGGCCGCTTCAACGGCGCGCTGATGAACCAGGTGTTCTTCCAGCAGCCCACCAGCTCGCTGTTGGCCCAGGCCAAGCTGCTCGCGCTGGACGAGCCCGGCACGGTGGCCACCGCCGCCGTCACGGTTGCCAACGGCGCCAACATGCTCGAGGACCTCGGTGTGCAGAACCCGGCCACCGGCGAGACCTACGTGCGGGTGGCCGCCACGCCGGCTGCCAAGCAATACGCCGTCAACGAGTCCACGGGCGTCTACACCTTCAACGCCACTGAGAACGCCACCCTGCTGACGTTCTCGTACCTCTACAAGACGGTAGCGGCAGGCGCGAAGACGATGCAGATCAACAACCAGCCCGCCGGCGAGGCGCCTACGTTCAAGGCCATCTTCAGCCAGAAGTTCCAGGGCAAGACCCTCACGCTGACGCTCAACGCGCTGGTCGCCGAGAGCCTGGCCTTCGGCTTCAAGGCCGAGGACTTCTCCATGCCCGACTTCTCGTTTGCCGCCCAGGCAGACAGCAACGGCCTGGTCGGCGAATTGAGCCTCACGAGCTTCGAATGAGCGGCCTGACCCTCACCGTCGGCGGGCGGGTCATCCCGCTGCTGCCGCTCAACTACAAGCAGCTCAAGGCGCAGAAGGAAAACATCCGCCTCATGACGGTGGGCGGCTTCGAAGACGCCTTCCACATCTTCGACACGCTCGCCCCGGTCATCCATGCGTCACTGCAGCGCACGGTGCCCGACCTTCAGCTCGAAGACGTCGAGGAGGCGCTCGACCAGCCCACCGCAGTCGTGCTGGCCAACGAGGTCATCCGTCTGTCGTTTCCCCAGGCTCAGCCGGGGGAGACGACAGACGGATGACCTCGTTGGCCAGCACGAC
>SEEY01000434.1 GCA_004211235.1 Rubrivivax sp. | reverse complement strand
GCCCCGACACGACCACGGTCTCCAGTTGCTGCGACTTGGCCGGAGCAGACGCCGCCGCGGCAGGCGCCTGCTGTGCCAGTGCCGGCATTGCCATGACCATCAAGGCCTGGGCTGCCGCCAATGACAAGGTTGTCTGTTTGAAATGTCTCATCCTCGTTTGCTCCTCTTTGGTGGGAAACATTCGACCCTTGCGGGCCTGATGTCGCGGCCGGCGGCGCATTGGCCCCAACCTGTTTTGGTAACGTTAACAAACTCTGCACCCGACCATATCGGGACAATCAACTACAGGGGTTTCACCCATTTCTTATGGGAGTTCACTCCTCTATCAAAACAACTCGATCCGGCGCGTGGCATGGTCCACGGCAACGGTTTGCAACGAAACTGGTAGCGCTATCTTTGACCTGATACAGCGTGGCGCACCGGGTACGAGGTCAATGAAGTTGTCCGACAGGGCCAGGCCGTGGCCCGCGAGCCACAAGCCCTTCACGGGCCTGTCGCAGCTGAGCCGCAGGTCCCGGCCGTCGACCGCGATGTCGATGCGCGCACCGCCAAGGCGATAGAACTTGAAGGGTTCTGTCCAGGCGCAGTCGCGGGCCAGTTCCATGCCGTCGGCACCGAACGCACACAGCTCTGCGACGACAGGTTCGTCAACGGGCGAAAGCGGCTGCACGGTCTCGACGCAGCACGCAGCCTGCGCGTCCTGAGGCATCTCCACGCTGGCCAGCTCACGGCCGTCCATTGCAAACACACGCAGCCGCAACCTCAGGGTCACCGCGTTGGCGCCACCATTCATCACGGCCAGCCTGGCTTGCCCGGCCTCCAGCCGCACCGCCACGGCCAGGGTGCTCAGAGCGCGGCGCACCGCGTGCCAGGCCGGCTTTACCGTGCCAGAGGAGTCGATGAGGGCCCAGCTCGTCACAGGCCAGCAGTCGTTGAGCTGCCAGACCAACGCGCCACCCACCGCGCGCGCACCCGGGCGCTGCCAGCGGCGGCGAAAGTCCTGGTAGGCCACGCGCATGGCCTCGGCCTGCACGAACTGCGTCGCGTAGACGTGGTCCGCCAGCGTGCCGCCCACGCGCAGGTTGTCGGCCAGATAGACCGACAGGCGCCGATGCCCGTCCGGCCCAGCCGCCGAACCGGCCTTGTTGTGCCACTGCACCGTGCGGCTCTCAGGAAAGCGCTCTGGCTCCGGCACGACCGATTCGAGCAACGCCAGAGACGGATGCGACTGCATGCCGAACTCGCTGACGAAGCGCGCCTGCACGTCGCCATAGCGCTGGTAGGGCAGCATCTGCTGGTGCCAGACCTCCCAGCTGTGGCGGTCGCCGACGGTCGTGTCGGACGACTTCACGTCGCTGCCGGGGGTGAAGGGGCTGCCGGGCCAGTAGATGCCGTCCGGGTCCAGCGCGGCGCAGACCTCGGGCAGCAGACCTTCGTAGATGGCCCGCGCCTCGAAGCGCTCTGCGGGGATGCCAGGGCCCGCCAAGCCTTGCGACTCGGCAATCATGTAGTCCTCGTTGTTGCCGCACCAGAGCGCCATGCAGGCGTGGTGGCGCAGGCGCTTCACGGCGGCCTCGGCCTCGGCGCGCACGCTGGCCTGGAAGGCCTCGTTGGCCGGATAGATGCCGCAGGCGAACATGAAGTCCTGCCAGACGAGGATGCCGAGTTCGTCGCAGGCGTCGTAGAAAGCCTCGTGCTCGTAGATGCCGCCGCCCCAGATGCGCAGCATGTTCATGTTGGCCGCGGCGGCCTGTGCGACGCGCTCGCGGTAGCGGCCGGGCGTGATGCGCTCCAGCAGGTTGTCGTCGGGAATCCAGTTGGCGCCGCCCGCGAAGACGTCCTGCCCGTTGACCTCGAAGTGGAAGCTGCTGCCCGCTTCCCCATCGACGGCAGCCTGCACGAGGCGAACCGTGCGCAGCCCGAGGCGGCGTTGTTCGACGGCGAGCACGCGACCCTGATCGTCCTGCAGCCGGGCCACCAGCGTGTACAGCGGCTGCTCGCCGAGGCCCAGCGGCCACCAAAGGCGGGCATCGGTCAAAGCAAGCGTGGCATGCACCGAGGCCGACGCCGGCACGGCTCGCGCAGCGACGCAGCGGCCTTGCGGGTCCAGCAGCTCGAAGGCGCAGCGCGTGCCGGAACCCTGCAGCTGCACGGCGATGTCCAGCGTGGCGGTGCGGCCGGCAACGTCGACCTGGCTGCGGCAATGCAGATCGTCGATGCGCGCTGACCAGCCATGCCGGCGCACTGCTCGCCAGGGGCCGCTGGTGACCAGCTCCGGGCCCCAGTCCCAGCCGAAGTGATATTGCGCCTTGCGGGCATGCAGACGGGCACTGTCGCCGTTCCAGAGGGCGCGCTTGCCATGCACGGCCTCGACCTTGCGGGCCTCGGCCAGCGCCGGCTCGAAGCACAGCAGCAGTTCGTTGCGGCCAGGCTGCAGCCTGGAGCGCACGTCCACGCGGTGGGGCACGAACATGTTGTCGGTGGACAGCAGGCGCTCGCCGTTCAGCCAGACCGTGCAATAGGTATCCAGGCCATCGAAGACCAGATCCTCGTGCTCATGGAACTCGCCGCCCTCGAAGCACAGCTTCCAGACCCAGCGGCGTTCGGCCACCCAGCGCACGTCCAGCTCGTTGCGGCCGTAGAAAGGGTCGGGGATACGGCCCGCGGCCAGCAGCGCGCCATGAGCCGTGCCCGGCACGGCGGCAGCCAGCCAGGCATCGGCCGGCAAGGCAGCCAGCGCGGCGCCGTCCAGGCGCTCGGGGGCCTCGGCCAGAAGCCAGCCCTCATGCAAATCGGTCAATCGTTCAGTTGTCACGTGTGGCAGTCGTCGCGTCGTACAACAAGGCAGCCGACAAGAGCCCGTCGGGACTGGCGCCGGGCCAGCCCACACGCCACGCACCTCGCCGGTGGTGGCCGTCTCCTGCTTCGCCTTGGGCAAAGCTAAACATTGTTTTGTTGCGCATTCTGTTTCTCTGCGCAGAACCCGACACTCGGGGATAGTCCCGATGTTTTCTGGACGACACACGCCGCCCCGGCCGCAGAATTGCGCGACATAATCACATCGTTTACTAAACAACGACAGAGACAACGTGCGCGCCCTGGCCGCGTTCGCGCCCACCAAAGCCCAGCCCGCCCAGGGCCGGCCGCCCCGAACCCCGCACCTGTCACGGCCACGGCTCGCCTTGCCGCCGCGGTGCGCGGCCTTGGCTTTGCAGGCCGCAATGCGACAGCCCCGGCGCGGCTGCGGGCCGCCGCCCACTGCAGCTTCGACAGATGGCCGATCCCCGCCCCCGTCTCTTGCCGTCCCCGTGCTTCCCCTGATGGTCAGGACGCACATCGTCGCGGGGCTCCAGGACCGCGCCACCAAAGGTTGATATGCATGGTTTGAAAGGATTCGCGTTGGCCCTGTCCTTGATGCTCCCGACGGTCGCGCAGGCCGATGCGCGGCTGCAGGCCGTCATGCAGCGGCTGGATGCCGGCGAGCCTGTGACGGTCGCCACGCTCGGCGGCTCGATCACCACCGGCTACGCCGCCCAGCCGCCGCGCGAGAACGGCTGGGCCGCGCTGCTGGCCCGGTCGCTCGGACCCCGGGTCACGCTGGTCAATGCCGGCGTCAGCGGCACCGACTCGGCCGCCGGCGTGCAGCGACTGCAGGCGCAGGTGCTGGACAAGTCGCCCGACCTCGTCATCGTCGAGTTCGGCGTCAACGACCAGTGGCTGGACCCCGCCGTGCGCGGCAGCAGCTACGAAGCCATCCTGCGCCGCCTGCTGTCGGCGAAGAAGCCGCCCGCGGTCGTCGTGCTCGGGCTGACCCAGCAGGGCAACCAGCCGCGCGACGCCACCGACATCCAGCTGAAGCTGGCCGCCCACTACGGCCTGGCGTCCCTGGACTTCGGGCGCTGGATGCAGGCCCGCGTCGACGCCGGCCAGGATCGCTGGGCGGCGCTGTACGACGAGCCGGTGCATCCCAACGCGACGGGCCACCAGCGCATCGCCCAGGCGCTGGCCGAGACGCTGCGCACCGTCGCCAGGGCGCCGACGCCCGCCGCGCTGCCGGAGCCGCTCTACGGCCGCGCGCACGAGTTCACGCGGCTGTGGAGCGGCGACACGCTCAAGCCC
>SEEY01000433.1 GCA_004211235.1 Rubrivivax sp. | reverse complement strand
GCCACCCGCTCAGAACGACGGGCGCGGCGTGTTGCGGTCGAGCACCGCGGTCAGGTGCCTGCACATGTTCTCGCCGGTGGTCGTCAGCCGCAGGGAGCCGCCGTGCCATTCGAGCCAGTTCAGGGTGATGTACTCCTCGATGGCCGCCTCGGAAATGTCGGACGCACGGCGGCGCTTGAGCAGGTCAACGGTGGCGAGCAGCCCGTCGCGCAGGGCGTCGCGACGCAGCACTTCGGGGGAGGGTTTGGCCAGCTTCATCAGGATCTCCAGGAGGCGCGGTGGGACGGCTCGTCGAAGGACACGGCCGGTTTCGTCGCGCAGGACGTCAAACGTGGAAGGCGAGGGCCGCCGAGGGTCGGGCGGCGCCGCCGCGGAGGCCGGCTCGAACGGGATTCGAGGGAGGAGGTGGGGCTCGCCGCTGGAAGCAGATGACGGCCGGAGCGGCCGGCGGGAGCCGGCGGGCCTGGGAGCGCGGAGATGGTGCGCGGCGTCCAGTCTGCTGGGGATGTCGCGGTAGTGAGCAGGCGCGCGACAGGGCGAAGTCCAGTGTACGCCGCGCCCCGTGACGCCCGGGAGTCGAGCGTTTGTAACGCCTCAAGACAGCGGCTTGCGCAGACATACACTGGATCGCAACGGGGCATGGTCTCGGGTAATGCAAGGACTGTTCCTGATGAAAGTTTGGCGATGACCGGGGGCCTGCAGCGATGCGCAACCGGGGTGTCCGGGCTGGACGATGTCCTGCATGGCGGGCTCATCGCCGGCCGGCTCTACCTGATCGACGGCGAACCCGGTGCCGGCAAGACGACGCTGGCCCTGCAATTCCTGCTGCAGGGTGTGCGTGAAGGGGAGTCCTGCCTTTACGTGACCCTGGGCGAAACGGCCGCCGAACTGCGCGCCGGCGCGGAGTCGCATGGCTGGTCGCTGGACGGCATCGAGATCGTGGAACTGGTGGGCGACGGGGACGACCTGCTCGGCGCATCGGAGTTGACGATGTACCACCCGTCCGAGGTCGAGCTCAACGAGACCACCCGCCGCATCCTCGAGGCGGTGGAGCGCTGCAAGCCGCAGCGCATGGTGCTCGATTCCCTGTCGGAGCTGCGCCTGCTGGCCCAGACCTCGCTGCGCTACCGCCGCCAGATCCTGGCGCTCAAGCAGTTCTTCGTCGGCCGGCAGTGCACGGCGCTGTTCCTCGATGACCGTGCGAATGAAGGCATCGACACCCAGGTGCACAGCATTGCGCACGGTGTCATCGCGCTGGACCGCACCGTGCCCGACTACGGGCCCATGCTGCGGCAGCTGCGCATCACCAAGTTCCGTGGCAGCGACTTCATCAGCGGCCAGCAGGATCTGCTCGTCCGCCGCGGCGGTCTGCACGTCTTCGCGCGGCTCAAGCCCAGCGAGCATGGCGCGAGCTATCAGCGCGACGCCGTGCCCAGCGGCGTCGCGTCGCTGGACCAGCTGCTCGGGGGTGGCATCGACCGCGGCACGGCCACGCTGCTGGTCGGCCCCGCCGGCTCGGGCAAGTCGACCATCGCCGCGCAATACGCCGTCGAGGCGGCGCGCCGCGGCACGCACGCGGCCATCTTCACCTTCGAGGAATCGCGCGCGCTGCTGCTGGACCGGCTCACCGGCCTGGGCATGAATCTGGGCGATCTGGCCCCCGGCTGCCTGACGGTGCGTCAGATCGATCCTGCCGACATGCTGCCCAGCCAGTTCGCGAACATCGTGCGCGAGGCGGTGGAGAACAACGGCGCCCGGGTCGTCGTCATCGACAGCCTGAACGGCTACCTGAACGCGATGCCCGAGGAACGGGCGCTGACCATCCAGCTGCATGAGTTGCTCAGCTATCTGAACAACCACGGCGTGGCGACGTTCCTGGTCTCGACGCAGTCCGGCCTGATGGGCCCGGCGATGCGCAATGCCGTGGATGCCAGCTACCTTGCCGACGCCATCATGCTGTTCCGCATGTATGAGCATGCCGGCGCGGTGCGCAAGGCGATCTCGGTGGTCAAGAAGCGCAGTGGCTGGCATGAGGACACGATCCGCCAGCTCTGGTTCGATGGTGATGGCGTCCACCTCGGGCCGCCGCTGACCCACCTGCGCGGCGTGCTGTCGGGGGTGCCTGTCGAGATTGGCAACGGGGTGGCTTCTTCGCACGGGAGTGCAGCCGATGGCGGCACCGGCCGCGCCTGAGCCGGCGGTCAGCGAGCGCGTCGTCATCCGCGCGCCGACTGCACGCGATGCCGAGGTCACGCTCAGGCTGCTCCAGGGCGCTGGCATCGAGGGCATCGTCGGCCGGGACTGGCGGCATGCCGAGGAGCTGATCCGCGACGGTGCCGGTGCGCTGATCGTCACCGACTCGACCTTGGGCGATCCGGGCCTGGGCTCGGTGCTGCTTGCGCTGGATGAGCAGCCGGCATGGTCCGACCTGCCCGTGCTGGCCTTGTGCCGCCAGGGGATGGACGCGCCGGCGCTGCGCGAGGCCCGCCTTCGCAACCTGACCGTGCTGGACCGGCCGGCGTCGATGCGCACCGTGGTCAGCGCGGTGCAGACGGCCCTGCGCGGGCGGCGCTGGCAGTACCAGATCCGCGATCAGATCGAATCGCTGCAGCAGGCTGAGCGTTCCCTGCGCCTGGCCGACCAGCGCAAGGATGAATTTCTCGCCACGCTCGCCCATGAGCTGCGCAACCCGCTGGCGCCGATCCGCAGCGGGCTGCAGCTGCTGGCACAGCTGCCCGACGGCGCGGCGCAGCGCGACGGCATCCGCGACATGATCGACCGGCAGATGAGCCAGTTGCTGCGCCTCATCGACGACCTGCTGGAGGTGTCGCGCATCTCCACCGGCAAGCTGGTGCTGCAGCGTGAGCGGCTGGACCTGAAGCGCGTTGTCGAGACGGCATTGGAATCCTGCGCGCCGCTGCTGGCCCAGGGCGGGCACCGCCTCGCCGTCAGCCTGCCGGACGAGGCCGTCTGGGTCGACGGCGACCTGACGCGGCTGGCGCAGTCGCTGAGCAATCTGGTCAACAACGCCGCCAAGTACACGCCGGACGGCGGCACGATCACGGTGTCGCTCGATGCCAGGGCTGGGCAGGCGGTGCTGGTGGTGCAGGACAGCGGCATCGGCCTGCCGCCGGACATGCTGGACCGCGTGTTCGACATGTTCGCCCAGGTCAACCGTTCACTGGAGCGCTCCCAGGGCGGGCTGGGCATCGGCCTGGCACTCGTGAAGAGCCTGGTGTCGCTGCATGGCGGCGAGGTCGGCGCCGAGAGCCCGGGCATCGGGCAGGGCAGTCGTTTCACGATGCGGCTGCCGCTCGCCGGAGCGCCGCCATCGGCATCCCAGGTCGAGAAGGCGCAGCCCGCAGCGGTGGAGCCGCGGTCGCCGCGGCGCATCCTGGTTGTCGATGACAACGAAGACGCGGCGGAGTCCCTGGCCATGTTGCTGTCCTTCGGTGGGCACGAGGTGCGGGTGGAACACGGCGGCCCCGCCGCGCTGGCGGCCGCCGCGGAACTGCTGCCCCAGGCCGTCTTCTGCGACGTCGGCATGCCCGGCATGGACGGCTACGAGGTGGCCACCCGCCTGCGCCAGGACCCGCGCTTCGAGAAGACGCTGCTTGTTGCGCTGACCGGCTGGGGCTCGCAGGAAGACAAGCGGCGCTCTCGGGCCGCGGGCTTCGACGAGCACCTCACCAAGCCGGCCGGCGTCGACCTGGTGATGGCGCTGCTGAGTCGCGTCTGACGCTGCCATTCCCTCCAACCGGACGTTGGAGACTGACGAATGGGCCTGTGGGCAAAAGCACGCAGAATCCCCGCCGAAGCCGCAACATCGCGGCGCCTGGAGTGAGACAGATGCGGTTCGAGTTGTGCGGATGGATGTCGCGAGGCGCGGGCGTGGCCCTGCTCGGCATGAGCCTGAGCCTGGCGCAGGCCCAGCCGCAGCCGGCGCGGGCGAAGCCGGCTGCGGCGAGGACACCGGCTGCGGCCAAGGCGCCGGCTGCCGTGGTGGGTTTGCCGGAACGCGTGCGCGAACTGGGCGGCATCGAGGAATACCGGCTGCCCAACGGCCTGCAGGTGCTGCTCTTCCCCGACGCGACGCAGACGACAACGACCGTCAACATCACCTAC
>SEEY01000432.1 GCA_004211235.1 Rubrivivax sp. | reverse complement strand
GACGACGGCCGCGGCCTTCTCGGCGCGTGCGCGGCCGGGCATGGGCGTGTCGATGCCGGTGTCCTGGGAGCAGCTCTCGTCGCTGAAGAGCGGTGCGCACTGGACGGTCAGGACGGCGCGCGAGTACCTGTCCTTCAGCGCCGGTACCGATCCGTGGCACGACTACTGGAAGACGCGCCAGACGCTGACGGCGGCCATCAAGCGGCTGGCCGGCTGAGGCGCGACAGGGCGCCTCGCGGTCTTGTCCGACGCGGCCCAGGCCGGGGCGCCGACAAGGCCGGGCATGCCAGTTTCCTAAGCTGCGCATTGGGGCAACCGGCCTTCCCGGACGCCGCCATTCCATCAACGCCAAAGGAGAGCCAGATGATCCGAATCCCCGCCCCCCGCCTGCTGTGCGCCATGTTGTTCGTCGGCCTCGCCGGTGCCGCTTCCGCCAACTTGACCAAGCCTGTCTATTCAAGTGCCAAGGACGAAGTGAAGTCCATGTTCAAGGCCGAGAAGGACAAGTGCGATTCGCTGTCGGGCAACGTCAAGGACGTCTGCGTCGAACGCGCCAAGGGCCATGAGAAGGTCGCCCTCGCTCACCTGGAGTACCAGTACACGGGCAAGGAGAAGGACCGCAACGACTACATGGAAGCCCGCTACGAGGCCAAGTACAAGATCGCCAAGGAAGCCTGCGACGACAAGAGCGGCAACGCCAAGGACGTCTGTGTCGCCGACGCCAAGGCCGCGCACGACAAGGCCAAGGCGGACCTGAAGGCGAACAAGAAGATTGCCGACGCGCAGAACGACCAGATGGAAACCAAGCTCAAGGCCGACTACAAGGCCGCCAACGAGCGTTGCGACACGCTGTCCGGCGACGCCAAGGACAGCTGCCAGGCCAGCGCCAAGGCCCGTTACTTCCAGTGATTGAGAAGGCGGGCTGGGAAGCCCGCCTTGCCAACGCAACAACCCGGCTGCGATGCCGGGTTCGTTGTCAGTTGCGAATGCGGCCGAATGGCCGCGTCGACATCAGCGCAGACGCAGCGACTGCCCGGCCTGCGCGGTGACCACGTCCGTGGCCGCGGCCAAGGCGGGATGTGAGCGGCTCTGGGCGAGGCGCAGTTCATTGCCGCGGCGCAGATTCTCGTGCAGGGCATCGACGAAGGCCGACAGCAGTCCGGCGCCAACCAGCGCAGCCAACGCGGCGAGCAGCCACATCGGCGGCACGACGTTGGTGAACGTGGACAGCTTGTCGATCCAGGCTTTCATCTCGTGCTCCGGACGGCCACCGCGGCCGCTGGGCAGCACTGTCGGGCCGGGCCGCCCCACGCGGTGCACGCCGGCGCCGCACGCCCGCGTAGGACAGGCCGGAAAGTAGGCACGGGGCTTGCTCCTACTTCCTCGTACAAGCGGTGCCAACCGCATTGGGGACCGCCCGGCCATGACAAGCCGGGGGCTAGGAGAATTCATGTCGCGCGAGGATATTCGTGTCGTGCTCGTCGATGACGATCTCGATACCTGTGAAACCCTGAGCAGCCTGCTGCAGTTCGACGGCTACAGCGTGCGTGTGGCCAGGAATGCACAGGACGCCATCACGGCCGTGAACGAATATCAGCCTGTCTGCGCATTGCTGGATCTCGGCCTGCCCGACCTGGACGGCTGCGAGCTCAGCAAGCGCCTGCGCGCCGCACACGGCTCCGATCTCGTGCTGATTGCCGTGACCGGCCGCAGTGGCGACGACGAGCACAACGAGGCCATGGCCGCGGGCGTGGACCACGTGCTGTGCAAGCCGCTGTCCCAGGAAAGCCTGAGGCGGTTTTTTCCGCCGCGCACCTGAATTGCCGGCAATTCTTACCGGCTTCCCGCGCTTCTCCACGCCTTTCAAAGCGAACTCGCTCGGCCATGCCGGCTTGCGCGCCGTCGGGCTTGAAGGCCTGCGCCCGCCCCGACCGCTGTGACAAGGACAACAACGATGAGTGACAGAGCGTCGGACGATTCCAGCCAGTTCCGCCGCATCCTGACGCGCAACCTCGCGTTGCCGCTGTTGATGGGCGTCGGCGGCACGGCCATCTTCATCGCCTTGCTCTGGCATCTGGTGGGCTTGCTGAACTGGGTCGATCACACCCACCGCGCCATCGCCAAGGGACAGGAGCTCACCACGTTGCTCGCGGACCAGGAAAGCGGCATGCGCGGCTTCCTGCTCAGCGGCGATGAGACCTTCCTGGCGCCCTACTCCCTGGCTGCCGCCAAGTTCGACAGCGAGCTGCGCGCCAGCGAGGCGATGGTGACCGACAACCCCGCCCAACTGGACCGTCTGCGCCGCATCGGCGCGCTGGCGGCGCGCTGGGACGGCTATGCGGGCGACGTGATCGCCATGCGCCGGCGCGGCGAGGCCGTGGAGCCGGTCGTGCGCTCGCAGCGCGGCAAGCTGCTCTTCGACGAGATGCGGCGCGAACTGCGCGGCTACATGGAAGCCGAGGCCCGCCTGCTGCGGGACCGCAACGAGGAGGCCCAGAACAGCACCTGGACGGCGGTGGCGAGCTACATCGCGCTGCTGCTGGCCGTCAGCGGCCTGCTCGCCTGGGCCGGCCGCCGTGACATCAAGGCGCTGTCGCGCGAGTACGGCGAGGCACTGGCGCAAACGCGCGCCAGCAGCCGCGACAACGAGGAGCGCGCCTGGCTGCGCGGCGCCCAGGCCGAGATGGCGACGCAGCTTGCCGGCGAACGCGCGGCCGCCGGGCTGGCCGAGCGCACGCTGGCCTTCCTGGCCGAGCGGGTCGGCGCTGTCGTGTCGGCGGCGTTCGTGCGCGGCGAGGACGGCCACCTGCAACGCGTCGCGGCGCATGGCCTGAATGCGGGTGCTGGCGATCCGGCCGATGCGGAGCAGGGCCTCGTCGGCCAGGTGTGGCGCGACGCCACGATGCTGCGCCTGCCGGGGCTGCAGGCGGGTTACCTGAAGGTGGCCACCCACCTGGGCGACACGGCGCCCCAGGAGATCGTGCTGCTGCCGGCGCTGAATGACGGCCAGGTCAACGGCGTGCTGGAGCTGGGCTTCCTGCAGCCGCCCGACAACCGCGCCCTCATGCTGCTGGACCAGTTGCAGCAACCGCTGGGCACACTGCTGGAAGCCGCCAACTATCGCCAGCGTCTGCAGCGCTCGCTGGAGGAAACGCGGCAGCTCAACGAGGAACTGCAGGTGCAGCAGGAAGAGCTGCGCACGGCCAACGAGGAGCTCAGCGAACAGTCGCGCGTGCTGTCCGAGTCGCAGCTGCAGCTGGAGGAGCAACGCGCGGAACTGGAGCAGACCAACGTGCAGCTGGGCGAGCAGTCCGACACCCTGTCGCGCCGCAACGCCGCCCTCACCCAGGCCCAGGCCGACCTGAAGGAGCGCGCCCTCGACCTGCAGCGCGCCAGCCGCTACAAGAGCGAGTTCCTGGCCAACATGTCGCATGAGCTGCGCACGCCGCTGAACAGCTCGCTGATCCTGTCCAAGCTGCTGGCCGAAAACCGGCCGGGCAACCTGACCGAAGAGCAGCTGCGCTTCGCCACCACCATCCATGGCGCCGGCCAGGACCTGCTCACGCTCATCAACGACATCCTCGATCTCTCCAAGGTCGAGGCCGGCAAGCTGGAGGTCTCGGCGCGGCCCGTGCCGCTGCAGGCCCTGGTGCACAGCATGCGCCAGACGTTCGAGCCGCTGGCCACCGACAAGGGGCTGCAGCTCGGCATCCGGCTCGCGACGGGCCTGCCCGCTGCCATCGTCAGCGATGCCCAGCGCGTCGAGCAGATCCTGCGCAACCTGCTGTCCAACGCGATCAAGTTCACCGAAGCCGGCACGGTGACGCTGCAGCTGGAGCCTCGCCCCGACGGTGTTGCCTTCGTCGTCAAGGACACCGGCATCGGCATCCCGGCGAACCTGCAGCAGCGCGTGTTCGAGGCCTTCCACCAGGGCGACGGTGCGCTGAACCGGCGCTACGGCGGCACCGGCCTGGGCCTGTCCATCTCCCGCCAGCTCGCCGGCCTGCTCGGCGGCGACATCCAGCTGCGCAGCGTCGAGGGCGAAGGCAGCGAGTTCACGCTGACGCTGCCCCTGGAGACGCCCGCCGGCGCCGCGGCCGGCAGCGAGCGCCGGCGGGCGTCTCCAGGGGC
>SEEY01000431.1 GCA_004211235.1 Rubrivivax sp. | reverse complement strand
CCTCTCCCTGCCCCAACACCACCCACTTCATCGACGTCAGCCCCTCCAGCCCCACCGGCCCCCGCGCATGAAACTTGTCGGTCGAGATGCCGATCTCGGCACCCAGCCCATACTCGAACCCATCCGCAAACCGCGTGCTCGCATTGACCATCACGCTGGCCGAATCGACCTCGCGCAGAAACCGCATCGCCGACACATGATTCGTCGTCAGGATCGCATCCGTGTGATGCGATCCATAGCGATTCACATGCGCGATCGCGTCGTCGAGTGAATCGACCACCTTGATGCTGATCACCGGCGCGAGGTATTCCGTCGACCAGTCTTCTTCCGTCGCCGGCACCGCCGCCGGCAGCAGCGCGCAGGTGCGGCCGCAGCCACGCATCTCCACGCCCTTGGCCACAAACACCTCGGCAATCAAGGGCAGAAACGCCCGCGCCTGGGCCGCATGCACCAGCAGCGACTCGGTCGCGTTGCAGGGGCTGTACTTCTGCGTCTTGGCGTTGTCGACAACCTTGACGGCCTGGGCCAGATCGACCTCGGCATCGACATAGCTATGGCAGTTGCCGTCCAGGTGCTTGATGACCGGCACCCTGGCCTCGGCGCTGATGCGCTCGATCAGCCCCTTGCCGCCGCGCGGAATGATGACGTCCACCCATTGCGGCTGCGAAATGAGCAGTCCGACGGCGGCGCGGTCGGTCGTGTTGACGAGCTGCACGGCGGTGCGCGGCAGGCCGGCTTCTTCAAGTGACGCGGCCACGATCTCGGCCAGTGCCAGATTCGAGTGGATCGCCTCCGACCCACCGCGCAGGATGCAGGCGTTGCCGCTCTTGATGGCCAGAGACGCGGCCTCGATGGTCACGTTGGGGCGGCTCTCGTAGATCATGCCGAACACGCCCAGCGGCACGCGCATCTGGCCGACGCTGATGCCGCTCGGGCGGCGCTTGATGCCCGTCATCTCGCCGATGGGGTCGGGCATGGCGGCGATCTGCTCGCAACCTTCGGCGACAGTGGCGAGCGTTTTCGCGTCGAGCTTCAAACGGTCGCGCAGCGGGCCGCTCAGCTCAGCCGCGCCGGCCAGATCGCGGGCGTTGGCCTCGGCGAGCGCCGGGCCGGCCTCGCGCAGGCGGCGGGCCAGCGCGAGCAGGGCGTTGTTCTTGGCGGCCGTGGGGGCGGCGGCCATCGCGGTGGCGGCGGCGCGGGCGGCGCGGCCGAGGTCGTCCATGTAGGCAGGCAGGCTCATGGTGCGATTGTCCCAGCGAGCGATGCGCGGGCGCTTCGTGAAGCCCTTAGCCAGCCTTATTCGACATCCAGCGTGTACGTCACCGCCTGCGACATGCCCGGCAGGATGCCGCCGAAGTTGAGCGTGTAGCGGCCCTTCTTCAGCGGGCCCAGCGCCACGTAGAAGCCGTTGCCGGCCGCGCGCGTGTCGTCATCGTCCGCCATCTGGAAGCAGCGGCGCGTGGCCTGGCGGTGGGCGGCCAGGCCGGTGAAGCGCTTGCCGTTGACGTCCAGCAGCAGCGCATCCGGTGCGGGCGTCAGCGCGGCGGCGCGGCGTTTGAGCGAGGCGCAGGACTCGTCCGCGTCGTCGGGTTCGTAGGCGATGTAGTTGATGAGCGGGAAAAACAGCGTCTTGCCCGCCGGCACGTGGCAACTGCGGATGGTGCGCGCCGTGCCGTAGGTGCCGGCCAGGAACCAGACCGGCCCGCTCTGGCCCTCGGCGCAGAAGCGGCCATCGCGGTCCGCGACCGGGCTCTCGTCGTCATCGAAGGACATCGCCCAGCGCCACCAGCGCTTGGACCAATCCTCCTGCGAGACGCCGGCGATGGGTTTGCCTGGCGGGAGCAGCGGCGCGGTCTGGGCGCGCGCAATCGGCACGCCAAGCAACAAGGCCGCAGCAAGAGAGAGCTTGAACTTCATGGTTTGCCTGATGCGGCCATGTCAGCCGCCAAACATCATGCGGCGCGCGACGGCGGTTTTGATCGGTGTGGCCAGTTCCAGCCCCGCCAGCGCAAGCCCGCGCAGGCCCGGCAAGCCGGGCAGGCGCCAGGCGAAGCTGCGCGCGAGGAAATCTGTGGCGGCGATCATGGGCCAGCGGTCGGGGGCGCGCTGGCGGTCGATGCGGGCGAGCGCGGCGTCGAGGCCCAGCCCCGTCTCGCTCGCGTCGCGCAGCGCGGCCACCAGCGCCTGGGCGTCGCGCAGGCCGAGGTTGAGCCCCTGACCGGCCACCGGGTGCAGCGTCTGCGCCGCATTGCCGATGCGCAGTGTGCGGCCCTGCAGCAGGCGGGTCTCGGCATTCAGGCCGAGCGGAAAGCACTTCAGCGCCGAGATGCCGGTGAGGCGCCCCGCCACCGCGGGCAGCTGCTGCTGGATGACGACGAGGCGCTGCGCGTCGTCCAGCGCGGCGATGTCGTCCTCGGCCTGCGGCAGGCACCACACCAACGCGGCGCGCGGGCCCTGAGCATCGTCGGGCAGCGGCAGCAGGGCCAGCGGACCGTTGCGCGTGAAGCGCTCGATGGCCAGGCCCTGAAGGCCGGGCGCGGCCAGGCGCACGCTGCCGACCCAGGCGTTCTGCCGATAGTCGCTGCTGATGCGCTTGCGGTCCTGCTCGGCGAACACGCCGCCCTCGGCGACGACGGCCAGGTCGAAGCGCTCCACCAGCGGGCCTTCGCCGCTGTCCAGCTCGACGCCTGTGCTGTCGGAACGGATCGCATGCACCGCCGTGCCGAAGCGCGTGAACAGGCGCTGCGGCTGCTGCGCCGCGCGGTCCAGCCAGCGCTGCTGCAGCGGCGCCACCAGCGCGCCATAGGGCAGCACGGCGCCGAGCTGGGGCACGCCGAGGTCGGCGGCGCGGATGCGAACCTCACCCGAGATCGGCGACGTGCTGCCGAGGTTGAGCGCCAGCGTGCGGGCGTCGCCGCTGACGTCGCGGTCGAGCGGGCGGGTGTCGAAAAGATGGATCTGGGCGGCCGGCAGGCGCTCGGCGGCCAGCAGGGCAAGCGCGAGGCCGGCAGGGCCCGCGCCGATGACGGCGAGGTTCATGCCCTCAACGATAACCGGGGCGATCACCCACGCTTAAGCTCGCGCCCTTTCCTCACCCCCGCAGGACCCGCCCCATGCAATACCGCCGCCTCGGCCGTGCCGGCCTCCAGGTCTCCGAACTCTCGCTCGGCTCCTGGGTCACGTATCACAACCAAGTGGACACGAAAGCCGCCACCGAGATGCTGGCCGCGGCCTTCGACGCCGGCATCAACTTCTTCGACAACGCCGAGGTCTATGCCCAGGGCGAGAGCGAGGTGGTCATGGGCCAGGCCTTCAAGGCGCTGGGCTGGAACCGGCTGGACTACATCGTCTCGAGCAAGTTCTTCTGGGGCCTGGCGCGGGACGGCGTGACGGTCAACCGCAAGGACACGCTGAACCGCAAATACCTGATGCAGGCCGTGGATGCGTCGCTCAAGCGCTTCCAGCTGGAGCACCTGGACCTCATCTACTGCCACCGCCCCGACCCGCACACGCCCATCGAGGAAACCGTCTGGGCGATGAGCGACATCATTCGCCAGGGCAAGGCGCTGTACTGGGGCACCAGCGAATGGAGCGCGGGCGACATCCGCGCCGCCTGGGAGATCGCCGAGCGGCATCACCTGCACAAGCCGGTGGTCGAGCAGCCGCAGTACCACCTCTTCCACCGCCGCAAGGTCGAACAGGAATACGCGCGGCTCTACGACGACATCGGCCTGGGCCTGACGACCTGGAGCCCGCTCGCCTCGGGACTGCTGACGGGCAAGTACCGCAGCGGCATCCCGGAAGGCAGCCGCGGCGCGCTGGAGAACATGGCCTGGATGCGCGAGCAGTTGCAGGACAAGGCCAAGAACGACGCCGTCGGTCAGCTGGCCGGCATCGCGGCCGAGCTGGGCTGCAACACGGCGCAGCTGGCCATCGCCTGGATCAACCGCAACCCGCGCGTGTCCAGCGTCATCCTGGGCGCCAGCCGCATCGAGCAGCTGCGCGACAACCTCGGCGCGCTGGCCGTCACGCCCAAGCTGACGGCCGAGGTCGTCGAGCGCATCGACGCGATCACGAATCCGCTGGCGGGCTGACCGGCGCGCGTCAGGATGCGATGGGCACGTCGCGGAGGTCTGATCGCCCGCGCCACGCAGCCCGCAACCGTGACCATCCGGACTGACGACTGGCCGTGAAGGGCATCGCACCTCGGGGAAATACTCCCGCGGGCAAGGATGGTGGGCTGACCCACAATCCGGTGCGCGCGGGCCTGCCTCTGCGGTCGCGCACAACAGAACAGACCCATCCATGAGCTTGTTGACGAAGTGGTGCGCCGCCCTGGCGCTGGCCTTGACGCTGTGCCCTGCGGCACGGGCCGTCGTGCCGCGCTTCGAGCCCATCGGCGAGCCCGGCGCGGTGCGCGACAACGTCGTTTCCGCCCTCGCCATCGACGCCCAGCGGATGCTCTGGGCCGGCTCGCCCGAAGGCCTGCTGCGCTTCGACGGCTATGCCTTCCGCCGCTATCCGCTGAGAGCCCCCGATGGCCGGCTGCTGCCCGAGCAGTTCGTGCGCGCGCTGCTGCCCGACCCGCGCGGCTGGATGTGGCTGGCCGCCGGCAACAGCGGCCTGGTGCGGATGGACGTGGCCAGCGGCCAGTGGACGCGCTGGGCGCGGGACGGCAAATCCGCCGACGAAACCGCCCCCGCGGCCAACACCGTGCGCACGCTGGCGCTGGAAAAGGACGGCACGCTGTGGATCGGCGGCAGCGGCGGGCTGGACCGTTTCGACGTCCAGCGTGAGCGCTTCACCCACCACCGCGGCCCGCAGGACGGCCTGCCCGACACGCGCGTGCAGACACTGCTGGTGGACCGCCAGGGCACGTTGTGGATCGGCACCTGGCGCGGCCTGGCCCGCAAGCCCGTGGACGGCCCCATCGAGACGCTGGACGTGGGCTTGTCGGACCAGCTCATCACGCTGCTGGCCGAGACGCTGGACGGCCGCGTGATCGCCGGCACGGCGCAGGGGCGGCTGCGCGCGCTGTCGCCCGCCGGCCAGGTGCTGCCGTTCAGCGACGGCATGCAGGCCTCGAACGCCAGCGTCTGGCCCGTCATGGCCATGGCGCAGCCGGACAACGACGAGCTGTGGTTCGGCGACTCCTCCGGCGTGTCGCGCCGCCGCGCCAGCGATGGCAGCCTGATCGAGCGCCTGCCCGCCGGCGGCTCGGGCTCGGCACCGCGCAGCGACGTGCGGGCGCTGCTGCGCGACCCGTCGGGCACCGTCTGGGCCGGCAGCTACGGCGGCGGGCTGATGCGCCATGTGCCGCCGCTGCCCGGCTTCTCGATGGTGCGCGAGGCCATGGGCCCGGCGGCGCTGGACGTGCGCAGCGTGCTGCGGCTGACCAATGGCGAGGTCTGGCTGGGCACGCTGGCTGGCGGCATCGAGCGGCGCGACCGCCAGCTGCAGCCCCTCGGCCACATCGCACCGGCCGCGGCCGGCCAGGGCAAGGGCGGCCTGCCGCCCGGCCGCGTCAATGCGCTCGGGCAGACGAAGGACGGCTCCGTCTGGGTGGCCGTGGACACGCAGGTGCTGCGCTTCGACGACCGGGGCCGCTGGAAGGAGACGCTGCGCAGCGGCAATGCGGTGCCCCGGCGCTTCCATGCCGGCGCCGACGGTGCGCTGTGGATCGCGACGCTGGACGGCATCCTGCGCTGGACGCCGCAGCGCCCCCAGCTGCGCGCCGTCGCCACCGCCGGCCTGGTGGGCGGCACGGGCGAGGTCAACGCCTTTGCCACGCTGCCCGACGGCAGCCTCTGGGCTGGCGGTGCTGCCGGGCTGTTCCGCGTGGCCGACCCGGCGGCCGAGGAGCCGGTGGCGGAGTGGGTCGACACGAAGGGCCTGACCGGCCAGACCGTGCTGGGCATGGCCGTCGACCTGACCGGCCGGCTCTGGGTGGACACCGGCACGGGCCTGCATCGCAGGGTCGAGGGCAGCGGCGGGCAGGCGCGCTTCGAGGCCGTCGGCGCCTCCGATGTGGGCGGCGCCTTCGGTGCCAACCTGCTGTTCGACAAGAGCGGGCGCATCTGGTCGCAGCGCAACATGTTCGATCCGCGCAGCGGCGAGCACCGCGAGCTGGGTGCAGCCGATGGCGCGGACCTCGGCACCGGCTGGTTCCGCGCCTATGCGCAGCTCGATGACGGCCGCATGCTGTTCGGCGGCGCGCGCGGCCTGCTGGTCATCGATCCCGAGCGCTTCGCCCCCTGGGCCTACAAGCCGCCGCTGGTGGCGTCCGAGCTGCGCGTGGAAGGCGAGGAGCGGCCGGTGCCCACCGGCAAGCTGGAGCTGGCGCCGGGCGAGCGCGCCTTCAGCCTGTCCTTCACGTCGCTGGACTACAGCCAGCCGGGGCGCAACCGCTACCGCTACCGGCTGCAGGGGCTCGACCATGGCTGGATCGTCGCCAGCGCGCTGAGCCGCACGGCCACCTACACCAATCTTTCGCCCGGCCACTACCAGTTGCACGTGCAGGGCAGCAACCGCGACGGCGCCTGGGGCGTGAACGACCTGACCCTCGAGGTGCACGTGCGTGCCGCCTGGTGGCAGACGCGCTGGGCGCTGCTGCTGGCGCTGCTGGCGGCTGGCGCCATCCTGTTCGGCATCGTGCGCATGCGCACCGGGCTGCTGCTGCGCCGCCACCGCGTGCTGGAAGCCCGCGTGCTGGAACGCACCCAGGCGCTGGAGGCGGCCACGGCGGCGCTGGGCGCAAAGTCCGTCGAGCTGGAGGAAGCCAGCCTCACCGACCCGCTGACCGGCCTGCGCAACCGCCGCTTCCTGGACCGCCAGATGCCTGCCGACGTGGCCCTGGCCGAGCGGCACTACGAGCCGGTCTCCGGCGTTCCCCACCCGGGCGGCAGCGAGCAGGACCTGCTGTTCTTCCTCGTCGACCTGGACCACTTCAAGCGCATCAACGACGCCCACGGCCACATGGCTGGCGACCTCGTGCTGACGCAGATGCGCGGCCGGCTGGAGC
>SEEY01000430.1 GCA_004211235.1 Rubrivivax sp. | reverse complement strand
TTCGACGAGATGGACGATGGCCTCCGGGCGCTCCTTGCTCTTGCGCGTGTCGGTGATGCGCCAGCGCTGCTCGCCCGAGACCAGCCAGCCGCTGTCGCCGGCCTGGCCGCCGCCGAGCGGATAGCAGACGGTGCGGTCGAGCAGCACACCGCCCTCGCCCTGCGCCGTGACGATGGCATCGCAGGCCAGCAGCGTCGCGTCTTCGCGGAACAGGTCTTCGGTGCGCATCACAAGCTCACCTGGCCGTGGATCAAGGGCGTTACGTCGCCGCCGATCCACGTGCCCTCGGCGTCCCGCTTCACGTGCACACGGCCGGCCCGGCCGAGCGCGGCGCCCTGCGAGGCGACGTAGCTGTCAGCCGCCAGCCCGGCCTCCTGCAGCCACAGCGCCAGACCGGCGTTCAGGCTGCCGGTCACGGGGTCTTCCGGCACGCCGATGTCGGGCACGAAGGCGCGCACTTCGAACTGGCATTCGCTGCCTTCCGGCCAGGCGCCGATGACCCCGACCTTGAGCGGCAGCATCGCTGCGAAATCGGGCTGCAGGGCCAGCACGCTGGCGGCGTCGGCGAGGCGGGCCGCCACCCAGCCCGGGCCGTTGTCGACCCAGACGAGATCGAGCAGCGCCTCGGCCGGAATCCGCAGCGAGGCCAGCACCTGGGCGCGCGTGGCGTCGTCCGCCTGGCCGCTGCGCAGGAGCGGCGGCGCCGCAAACGCCAGCCGGGCGCCGTCGCGCTTCACGCGCACGAGACCGATGCCGCATTCCTGCACGACTTCGCCGGGCTTCTTCGCATCGCCACCGCTGGCCAGGAAGGCATGGGCGCTGCCCAGCGTCGGGTGGCCCGCGAACGGCAGCTCGCCGCCGGGCGTGAAGATGCGCACGCGGTAGTCGGCGGCCGGATCGGTGGGCGGCAACAGGAAGGTCGTCTCGGACAGATTCGTCCAGCGCGCGAAGGCGGCCATGTCGTCGTCGGACAGGCCGGCGGCGTCGATGACGACGGCCAGGGCGTTGCCTTTCAGCGGTGTGGCGGTGAAGACGTCCAACTGGACGAAGCGGCGTAGTTCAGTCATGACTTGGCGGTGGGTTGAAGGTAGATCCCGGGCTTGACGATTTCCATGCCTCGCTGCGGCGCGGCCAACGGTGCAAAGCCTCGGCCGCGGTAGAGCGCATGCGCATCGCGGGTGAACAGCATGAAGCGGCGCAGACCCTGCAGGTCCTCATGGGCCAGCAGCGTGTCGATCATCCACGCCGCCAGGCCCTTGCCGCGGTGGGCTTGCACGACGTAGACATCGCAGAGGTAGGCGAACGTCGTGCGGTCGGTGACGACGCGAGCGAAGCCGACCTGACCTTGGCCTTCACCGCCTACTTCGGCATGCAGCGCAATGCACAGCGAGTGCTGGATGGCGCGCTCGATCAGCGCGAGCGGGATGCCTTCGCACCAGTAGGCATGGGTCAGGAAGGCGTGGGCCGCAACAGCGTCGATGTCCTCGGCGGCGAAGCTGAGGCGGTAGCCGGCTCGGGCCACCTCAGTGGCCACCGCCGAGGTAGGCGGCCTGCACGGCCGGGTCGCTGCGCAGCTTGTCGGCCGGGCCATGCACGGCGATGCGTCCGTTCTCCAGCACGTAGCCGTAGTCGGCCACCTTCAGCGCGGCTGCGGCGAACTGCTCGACGAGCAGCATCGTCACGCCACTGGCCTTCAACCGCTCAATGATGCGGAAGACCTCGTCGACGAGGATGGGCGCGAGGCCCATGGACGGTTCGTCCAGCAGCACGACCTCGGGGTTGAGCATGGTGGCGCGCGCCATCGCCAGCATCTGCTGCTCGCCGCCCGACAGCGTGCCGGCCAGTTGCAGGCGACGCTCCTTCAGGCGCGGGAACAACTCCATCGCCTTGTCCAGATCGGCCTCCACATTGCCCTTGGGCCGCGCGCCGGTATAGCGCGGGAAGGCGCCCAGGCGCAGGTTGTCGGTCACCGTCATGGTCGCGAACACGCGCCGGCCTTCGGGCGAGTGGGCCAGGCCCTGACGGGCGATGTGGTAACTCTCGAGGCCGTCGATGCGCTTGCCGTTCAGCATGATCTCGCCGCCGGTCGGCGCGATCATGCCGGACACGGCACGCATGGTGGTCGTCTTGCCGGCGCCATTGGAGCCGATCAGCGTGACGACCTGCCCCTTGGGCACCTCCAGAGAGATGCCGTGCAGCACCTGGACCTTGCCGTAGCCGGCGGACAGATTCTTGATGGTCAGCATGGTCTCTCAATCAGTTGAGGACGGAGCTTTTCGCTTCGCTCAAAGGTCCATCCCGCAAAGTCATCAGACTGCCTGGCCGCCGAGATAAGCCTCGATGACCTTCTCATCGGCCTGCACTTGGGCCGGGAGGCCTTCGGCGATCTTCTGACCGAAGTCCAGCACCGATACGCGGTCACACAGGCTCATGACGACGTCCATGTGGTGCTCGATGAGGATGACGGTGACGCCGGCACCGCGGATCTTGCGGATGATCTCCAGCAGCTCCTTGATGTCCGGCGCCGTCAGCCCGGCTGCGGGTTCGTCGAGCAGCAGCAGTTGCGGGTCCAAGGCCAGCGCGCGGGCGATCTCCAGCAGCCGCTGCTTGCCGTAAGGCAGATTGCGGGCTTCCTCGGCCGCCAGCGCATCCAGGCCCACGAACTCCAGCAGCGCATGCGCGCGGGCGCGCTGCTCGCGGTCCTCGCGCAGGTAGCGCGGCAGGTGCAGCGCGATGTCGATCAGGTTGCTTCTGAAGCTGTGGTGCAGGCCCACGAGCACGTTCTGCAACGCCGTCATCTCACCGAACAGCTGCACGTTCTGGAAGGTGCGCGCGATGCCGGACAGCGCGATGTCGGCCGACGTGCGGCCGTTGACCTGGCGTCCGGCGAACACCACCGTCCCCGCGGTGGGCTGGTAGATGCCGGTCAGCACATTCATCATCGTGCTCTTGCCCGAGCCGTTGGGGCCGATGAGGCCGTGGATGCTGCCCCGCTGCACGACGAGGTCGACGTTGTTCAGCGCCTTCAGGCCGCCGAACTGCATCAGGACGCCGTCGGCCTTGAGCAGCTCGCCGCCATTCCCGGCCTGGCCTTCGCCGCCGGCCCGCGTCAACGCGACCGCGGCGGCGCCGGTGGTGTCGCGCTCATGTTTCACCTTCAGGTTCAGCGCGCTGCGCACGAAGCCGACGATGCCGTCCTGCAGGTAGTAGACGACGAACAGCGTGATGAGACCGAAGATGGACAGGCGCCAGTCGGTCATCGTCTCGAGCTTGAAAGACACGGCCGCCAGCGCCACGCTGCCGATGACGGGGATGGCCGCGGCCTGGCGGGTCAGCTTGCCGCGCTTCAGGCCGATGGCCACGGAGACGGCGACCACAACCGCCAGGACGACGGCGCCGGTGCGGAACATCTGCAGGTCGTCCAGCAGCTTGGGCAGCAGAACGATGATGGCCGCGCCGAGCAACGCCCCGGTGCGCGTCTTGCGGCCGCCCATGATGATGGCCAGCAGGAACATCACCGTCAGCTCGAAGTTGTAGGTGTTGGGGCTGATGTACTGCTCGGAGTAGGCGTACAGCGAACCCGCCAGGCCGGCGAACGCCGCCGAGATGACGAAGGCATAGACCTTGTAGCGGTAGACCGACACGCCCATGCAGTCTGATGCGACCGGGCTGCCGCGCAGCGCCTCGAAGGCCCGGCCGAGCTGCGAATGCAGCACGCGGTGCACGAACATCAGCGACGCCACCAGCAGCGCCAGCACCACCCAGTAGAACTCGGTCTCATCCAGCGGGTGGCCGAACACGGAAGGCTTGGTCAGCGTGATGCCCATCGGACCTTCGGTGAGGAAGGTCATCTCGTTGATGAGGATCTGGATGATGGTGCCGAAGGCCAGCGTGACCATCGCAAGGTACGGCCCCGACACCCGCAGCGCCGGCAGCGCCAGCAGCGCGCCGAAACCCGCGGTGAACAGGATCGCGACCGGCACGGTGATCCAGAACGGCGCGGCCAGCTTGAACACCAGCACGCCGGCCGCATAGGCGCCCAGGCCGAACAGGCCGGCGTGGCCGAGCGACACCTGGCCGGTGTAGCCGACCACGATGTCGAGCCCGAACAGCACGATCGCGTAGATCATGATGGTCTCGACCAGGTGG
>SEEY01000429.1 GCA_004211235.1 Rubrivivax sp. | reverse complement strand
CCTGCGCCCACGCCCGCCCCGGCACCCGCCGTGGCCACACTCAACGGCGTGGCCGCACGCGGCGCGCCGCTGGTGGGCAGCACGGTCACCGCCGCCTGCACCAGTGGCCCGGCAACCATATCGCTGCCAACCAGCGCCACCGGCACCTGGACGATGGAGGTGCCCGCCAACACCCTGCCCTGCGCGCTCCAGGTGGCAGGCGGCACCGCCGGTGGCGCGGCCAACACGCTGACGCTGCACAGCATCGCCACGGCCGCGGGCCGGGTGAACATCACGACGCTGACCGACCTCACCATCGCGCGCGCGGCTGGCGTGGCGCCCGCCACCTGGTTCGCCGGGCTGGCCTCAGCGCCCACCGGCACGCGGCTGGACACCGCCGGCGCACTGACCCAGCTGATCGCCACGCTCAAGGCCGGCAGCTATGTGCTGCCCACCGGCACGTTCGACCCGTTCACGGTCGTGTTCGATGCCAAGCCCGGCGACGCGACCGACGCGCTGCTCGACAGCGTCATGGCCGCCGCCCTGGCCAGCAAGAAGACCTACATCGACCTGATCGCCGACTTTGCGGCAGCCACCGGCGGCCTCTACAAGCTGCCGCCCGCGCTGACCGGCACCGACACCACGCCGCCCGCGCCGCGTGCCATCGTGCTGACGCCCAAGGGCCAGGCCGCAGCCGCCGACGTCGCACCCGCCATCGGCACCTGGCAGGGTCAGCTCGGCCGCATCTTCACCACCGGCCAGCCGACGCAGGAGACCACCGCCTGCTCGATCAGCGTGGCCGCCGATGGCATGCTGACCGTGTCGGCCGGCGACAAGACGCTGAAGGCCGCCGTCAACGGCGACGTGGGCGACCTGATCATGAACGTCGTCAGCCTGACCCGCGTGCAGGCCAGCGACGTGCCCAACGACCGCTATGCCCAGCTCACCCTCGTCAAGGGCGTGATGGCGCAGGGCGTGGCACGGCAGGGCGGCACGGGCTTCACCACCGCGACGGACCGCGTGGAATGCTGGCTGAGCAATCCCAACCCGATGACCAGCACCGGCACCGCCAACGTCACGACGCTGAACGGCGCCACGGCAGCCGACATGTCCTCGGCCTTCGTCGGCCACTACGCCAGCAGCAGCTGCACGCTGGACGTGTCCAGCGGCGGCGTCTTCCACCTCGTGAGCGGCAACGTCGACGTGACGGCGAAGCTCGGCGGCGACGAGGACGACGTCGTCTTCACCATCGGCGACAGCGTCGCCCTTCAGGCGCAGGACTACTTCACCGCGGGCGAGCAGATCTGGGTGACGCTGACCTATCAGGGCGCCAACGCGGCGCTCGGCATCCCGGCCTCGTACAGCGCCGACGCGATGCACCGCGAGCCGCGGCCGGTGAAGGTGCTTGCGCAGTGCGGCAGCCTCGTCAAGCAGTGATAGCGCGAGCCTGAGCGGGGCGCCGCGCGACCTACATTCGCGCGGCGCCTCAGCGCCACGACCTTCTCTTCAACCGCGCCCCGGCCTGCCGATGAACACTCCCACTCCCGCCGCCGCTGACTGGGCGGCCGTGCGACGCTGCTTCGACGAGGCCGTGGCGCTGCCGGCGGCAGAACGGGCCGCCTACCTCGACGCGCTGACGCTGCGGCCGGACATGATGGCGGAGCTGCGGTCGCTGCTGGCCCATCACCCCGACGAGACGGACGCGGCCGACGGCGAGCCGCTGCTGGCACGCGCCATCGCCGAGGGCGTGGCGACCAGCCTGTCGCGCGACGGCGAACGCTTCGGTGCCTGGGCGGTGGTGCGCAGCATCGGCAGCGGCGGCATGGGCGAGGTCTACGAGGCACGGCGCGCCGACGGCAGCTTCGAGGGCCGTGCGGCCATCAAGGTCATCAAGCGCGGCATGGACAGCGACGCGGTGCTGCAGCGCTTCGCCCAGGAGCGCCAGGCGCTCGCGCGGCTGCATCACCCGCACATCGCCCAGCTCTTCGACGCCGGCCTCAGCGCCGACGGCCTGCCCTACTTCGTCATGGAGTTCATCGACGGCCAGCCCATCGACGCCGCGGCGCGCGAGCGGCCCGTGGAGGCCCGGCTGGCGCTGTTCCTGCAGCTGGCCGACGCCGTCTCGCACGCCCACCGCAACCTGCTCGTGCACCGCGACCTCAAGCCCGGCAACGTGCTGGTGACGCAGGACGGCCAGGTCAAGCTGCTGGACTTCGGCATCGCCAAGGCGCTCGACCCGGCCGATGGCGCAGGCAACGACAGCACGCTGGGTGCCGCCCGCCCCTTCACACCGAACTACGCCAGCCCCGAGCAGGTGCGCGCCGAGCCGGTGGGCACGGCCACCGACGTCTACAGCCTGGGCATCCTGCTCTACGTGATGCTGACCGGCGTGCGGCCCACCGGCCGCAACGCCACGACCGCCGCCGACGCCGCGCGCGCGGTGCTGGAGGAGGCACCGACGCGGCCCAGCTCATTGCCGGGCGACGTGGTGCCCGATGCGACCTGGCCGGCCACCCGCCGCCGGCTGGAGGGCGACCTGGACAACATCGTGCTGAAGGCGCTGGAGAAGGAGCGCGAGCGGCGCTACAGCAGCGTCGAGGCCTTCGCCGCCGACGTGCGCCGCTTCCTCGCCGGCCATCCGGTGCAGGCGCGCGCCGCGTCGCCCTGGTATGTGGCGAGCAAGTTCATCCGCCGCCATCGCGGCGCCGTGGCGGCCAGCGCCGCGGCGGTGCTGGCGCTCGCGGTCGGCCTGGGTGCCACGGCCTGGCAGGCGCACGAAGCACGTGTTGCGCGTGATGAGGCCACCGCCCGCCTGGCCGACATCCGCGCCATCACGCGCGACCTGGTCGGCAAGTTCGGCGACGCCGTCACCTACCTGCCGGGCGGCATGAAGGTCAAGGCCGACCTGCTGGAGCAGACCCTCACCACCCTGGACCGCCTGGCCCGCTCGCCGGACCGCGACCCGGCCCTGCTGTCGCAGGTGGCCATCACCTATGCGCGGCTGGCCGAGCTGCAGGGGCAGGACCAGCAGCTCACGCTCGGCCAGCCGGACGCCGCCAAGGTCAATGCCGACAAGGCCATCGCCATCGCCAATCAGGTGCTGCCCTCGCAGCGCGGCGACTGGCAGCTGGCGTCGTACACGGCGCGCGCCCACAACACCCTGGCCCGCCTGTTCCGCGGCCAGGGCCGCACGCGGGACGGCCTCAAGGAGATCGACGCCGCCGCCGCCGTGCTGGAGCAGGCGGACCTGAGCCGCGCGGAGCCGCTGGGCAAGCTCAGCGTGCCCGCGGAACAGGCCGGCCTGCTGATCATGCGGGCGCAGCTGACCGAGCAGCTGGCCGTGCGCAAGGAGGCCAGCCTCGACGAAGCCCTCGGCTTCTTCGACCGGGCGGCCGCCGTGCAGCAGCGCCTGGCCGCGCAACGCCCGCTGCTCGGTGAACTCGACGCCGGTGGCCGGCCCGAGGAGCCCAAGGCCTACGCCCAGGTGCTGCAGCAGCTCGCCGTCATCCACGGCGGCAAGAGTCGCGGCTACCAGCATGCGGGCCTGTGGCCGCAGGCGCTGACCGAGGCGCAGGAGGCCGTGCGCTTCGCCCGGGAAGCGGTGGCGTTCAACCCCGAGCCGACGCTCTGGAAGGACACGCTGGCGGTCGAGTCCAACAACCTCGCGCTTTCGCTGCTGCAGTTGCAGAAGTATCCCGAGGCGCTGGACGCCGCGACGCTGAGCCTCGCCACGGCGCGTGAACTGATTGCCGCCGACGGCCCGAAGAGCCGCTGGACGGTCAAGCAGTCCCAGGTCCGCTTGCAGCTCGGCCGTGCCCTTGCCGGCGTTGGCAAGAGCGCTGAGGCAGCCACGGTGTTCGACGAGGCCATCGCCGGCTTCAACGCGGCGCTGCCGGCCATCGAGAACCCGCTGCAGAAGGCCGACATGCAAGGGCTGCTGGCGCAAGCCCAGGCCGAGCGGGGCAAGCTGCCAGCGGCTTCTGTGCCGAGGCGGTCCGCCACGCGTTGAGCCGTTCAGGCGCCTTCGGGCTCGACCGCCTCCAGCGGCGCGAGCAGCAGGTGCAGCTCCGGCGCGGTGAACTTGGCGAGCATCGAGCCGTCGTCACGGCCGAGCAGGCCGTCGGCCAGCGCCTTCTTGCGCGCCTGCAGTTCCAGCATGCGCTCCTCGATGCTGCCC
>SEEY01000016.1 GCA_004211235.1 Rubrivivax sp. | reverse complement strand
CTGCGCGGGTGACTGGTTGGCCAGCCGGCCGGCCAGCTCGGCGAACTCCAGCTTCAGCACGCGGCAGATCTCGTCCACGCGCGACAGCGGCATCTCGCCGCCGGGCGCCAGCATCCGCTTCACGGCGGACTCGGACAGGTCGAGCTCGCGGGCCAGCGCGGCATAGCTCAGGCCCTGGGTTTTCAGCTCGGCCTTGATCAGGGTCACGAGGGTTCGGGTGCTCGACATGGGCACGAACGGTAGCGCATGGCGGCACTTGGCCAGCCGGATTCAGGCGGGAAAGCTGGCTTGAGTAGCGCGCTACGCTGCCGCCCGGACCCTGGCGCGCCACTGCGAACAATTCCCCTCGTGGCCCGGCAGACGCTGCGAGAAGATCGCGCCCATTCCAAACGACAGGGAGTTTTTCGATGCCTCTCCAGCCCAAGCACTTCATCAAGCCCCTGCTGGCATCCCTCGCGCTGTCGCTCGCCCTGTCGGCGCAGGCTCAGTCCGACTTGAGCGTCATTTCGGCTGCGCCGGTGGTGCTGTCCGTCACCGCCGTCAGTGCCACCGGCGTGGCGATCAGCGTTGCGCCGGCAGCGCTGCTGTCGGCCGGCACGGCGTTGGTGGTGGTGAGCGTCGAGGTGGTCGGCGGCGCCACGGTCTGGGTGCTGGAGCGAGCGTCGGATGGGGCGCGCATCTCGCTGCGCACGTCGGGCCAGCTCGCCAAGGGCGTCGCCATGTCGGCTGGCACGGCGGTCGCGGTGTCCGTCATCGGCGCGGGCGTCGTGCTGTCTGCGGCCGGCGAGGTCATCGCCTTCATTCCCAACGAGATCGGCAAGGCGCTGCTCCACAACGAGCAGGTGACACGTTGAAGGCCTGGTTCGCGGCGCTGCTGCTTGCCGCGGCGGCGCTGCCGGCGCTTGCGGGCCGGCCTTGCGAAGAAGGGCGGCAGACGACCCGCCAGGTCGAGCAAGGCCTGGCCCTCGCCCAGGCGACGGCGAAGCAGCTCGATGCGACCGGCGCCCAGGTCGTGCTGCTGGCCCGCGCCGGGCAGGACCTGTCGAAGTACGGCCTGCAGTGGTCACACCTGGGTTTTGCCTACAAGGACGCCGAGGCCGGCGCCTGGCGCGTGGCGCACAAGCTCAACCATTGCGGCACCGACCACGCCGCGCTCTACCGCCAGGGCCTGGGCGAGTTCTTCCTGGACCGCCCGCACCGCTACGACGCCGCCTTCGTCGTGCTCAAGCCCGAGCTGCAGCAGGCGCTGCTGCCGGTGCTGACGCAGAACGCGGCCCTCGCCCGCTTCAACGAGCGGCGCTACAGCATGGTGTCCTATGCCTTCGGCACGACCTACCAGCAGAGCAACCAGTGGGTGCTGGAGACGCTCGCCGCCGCCGCAACGCCCGGCATCAACAATCGTCGGGACGCGCAGGCCTGGCTGCAGGCCCAGGGCTACCAGCCGACCGACCTGCGGCTGTCGCCGCTGACGCGGCTGGGCGGCCGCATGACGCAGGCCAACATCGCCTTCGACGATCATCCGAGCGCGCGGCGCTTCAGCAGCCACATCGACACGGTCACCGTGGACTCGATGTTTGCATGGCTGCCGCGCGCCGGCCTTTCCGAATCCCCTCAGCTGGTCAAGCAATGAGCACCGAACACCCGAACCAGTTCGCGCTACTGGGTCAGCGCCGCTTCGCGCCCTTCTTCTGGACGCAGTTCCTCGGCGCCGCGAACGACAACGTCTTCAAATTCGCGTTCACGCTGATGGTGACCTACCAGCTGCAGCTCGCATGGCTCGAGCCCAAGATGGCCGGCCTCGTCATCGGCGCGCTGTTCATCCTGCCCTATGTGCTGTTCTCGGCCACCAGCGGCCAGCTTGCCGACAAGCACGACAAGGCGCGGCTGATGCAGCTCGTCAAGAGCCTGGAGATCGCCATCATGGCCATCGCCGCCTGGGGCTTCTATGCGACGAACGTACCGGCGCTGCTCGGCTGCGTCTTCCTGATGGGCCTGCACTCGACGCTGTTCGGCCCGGTCAAGTACGCCTACATGCCGCAGCAGCTCAGCGAGCGCGAGCTGACCGGCGGCAACGGCATGGTGGAGATGGGCACCTTCGTCGCCATCCTGCTCGGGCAACTGGCGGGCGGCATCCTCGTCGACACGCCGGTTGTCGGCCCGCAGCATGTGGCCTGGGCCTGCCTGGCGCTGGCGGTGCTGGGCCGCGCCGTGGCGCAGGCAATCCCGCCCAGCCCGTCGACCGACCCTGATCTGGGCATCAACTGGAACCCCTTCACCGAGACCTGGCGCAACCTGAAGCTCGCGCACGAGGGCCTCGCGGTGTTCCGTTCACTGCTGGGCATCTCGTGGATGTGGTTCTTCGGCGCCGTGTTCCTCAGCAACTTCCCGGCCTTCGCCAAGGAGGTGCTGCACGGCAGCCCGCAGGTGGCGTCGCTGTTGCTGGCCGTGTTCTCCATCGGCATTGGCATCGGCTCGCTGATGTGCGAGATGCTGAGCAAGCGGCATGTCGAGATCGGCCTCGTGCCGCTGGGCGCCATCGGCATGAGCGGGTTCGCCATCGACCTCTATTTCGCCGCGAGTGGCCTGCCGCCGGCGGACAACCTCAGCGTCAGCGCCTTCCTGAGCCAGGCGGCGCACTGGCGCGTGCTGGCCGACCTCGCGTTGCTGGCCCTGTTCGCCGGCCTGTACAGCGTGCCGATGTATGCGCTGATCCAGCTGCGTGCGCAGCCCACGCACCGGGCGCGCATCATCGCAGCCAACAACATCCTGAACGCGATCTTCATGATCGCGAGCAGCGTGATCGCCGGCGCCATGCTCGGTGCGGGCCTGACGATTCCGCAGATCTTCCTGGCTGTCGGCATCGCCAACGCCGTGGTCGCGGCCTACATCTTCCTGATCGTGCCGGAGTATTTGCTGCGCTTCGTCGCCTTCGTGCTGACGCGCCTCGTCTACCGCTTTCGCATCGTTCACGACGAGCGCATCCCCACCACCGGCCCGGCCGTGCTCGTCTGCAACCACGTGTCCTTCGTCGACGCCGTGCTGCTGATGGCCGCCAGCCCACGGCCGATCCGCTTCCTGATGGACGCGCAGATCTTCAAGACGCCGGTGCTGGGCTGGATGTTCAAGCTCGCCAAGGCCATCCCGATCACGCCGCAGAAGAGCGACCCGGCCACGTACGACGCCGCCTTCACCGCCGCCCGCGCGGTGCTGGCCGACGGCGAGATGGTCTGCATCTTTCCCGAGGGTGGCATCACGCGTGACGGCACGCTGCAGCCGTTCAAGGGCGGCGTCATGAAGCTCATCGAGGGCCTGCCCGATGTGCCGGTCATGCCGATGGCGCTGGGCAATCTGTGGGGCAGTTTTTTCTCGCGCGTCGAGGGCGGCAAGGCCATGGTGAAGCCGATGCGGCGCGGGGTGTGGAGCCCGGTCAGCCTGACGGTGGACGCGCCTGTGCCAGCAGGGGCCGTGTCGCCTGAAGCCCTGCGCGAGCGCGTGGCCGGGCTGCTGGCGGGGCGCGCCGCATGAACGCGCTGGCCCGCGCGCTGCTGATCGCGGTGCTGGCAGTTGGGGTGCTGGGGTTCGGCGCCATCGGGCTGTGCGGCGGCTACTTCACGGTGGCCTTCCTTCCCGAACTGTTCGGGTCGGGCGGCTCGGGCAGCCTCGTGTTCCTCGTTCTGTCCCTGCCCTGCCTGCTGGGTGGCTTTTTCATGGTCTGGGTCTGCGCGCGCAAGATCGGCAGCATGCTGGGCCAGCCGCAGCAATGGGAGGACGTTTCATGAGCGACGACACCGGCTCCAGGGTCGGCCGCGTCATCGTCATCGGCCTGCTGATGGCCGGCACGCTGGGCTTCGGCCTCGCCGGCCTGTGCGGCGCGGCGTTCACAGCAATCGGCATGGCCGGCGTGACCTTCTCGGAAAGGAGCGACCCCTACGCCGTCGCGATCTTCGTCATCTCCGTGCCCAGCTTGTTGATCGGCGGCGGGCTGGGGTGGTGGTGCCTCCGCCTGCTGGCCAGACGCTGGCGCGACGACGCTTGATTGCGGACGCCGCCACCGCCGCCTGGACGCACAGCGCCTTCGCCTGGGCTGGCATGGCGCTCGGCGCCGCGATGTGGCGTCGCACGCTGAGGCAGCACAGCCGCGGCGGCGCGCTGGCGCCGGGCAACTTCGGCGTGCTCGTCGGCCTGCTGCTCGGCGCGGGCATCGGCAACAAGCTGGTCTTCCTCATCGAACGGCCGGACGTGATGCAGTCCATGTGGAAGAGCGGCGCGCTGCTGCTGCCCGGCCAGAGCATCGTCGGCGGGCTGCTGGGCGGGCTCATCGGTGTGGAAATCGCGAAGCAGCTCACCGGCCAGACCCGCAGCACCGGCGACGCGATGGTGTTGCCCATCGCCGTCGGCCTCGCCATCGGCCGCATCGGCTGCTTCCTGGCCGGCCTGCATGACGACACCTACGGCCTGCCGACCGCGGCCCCGTGGGGCGTCGACTTCGGCGACGGCACACCGCGCCACACGACGCAGCTCTACGAGATCGCCGTCGTGCTGCCCCTCGGCCTCGCGCTGCACCGCGCGCGCTTCGCCACACCGGGCCTGGCCTTCAAGTTCTTCCTGTGCGCCTATCTGCTCTGGCGCTTCGCCGTCGAGTTCCTCAAGCCGGTGCCGGTCGCGTATCCGCTGGGCCTGTCGGGCATCCAGTGGGTCTGCGTCGCCGCGCTTGCCGTCTACCTGCCCCTCACGCTGCGGGCCGCCCGCCACACCGCATGACCCGCAAAGTCCGCCCCTACCTGTTCTACGACACGACGCAGTCCGTCTGCACGACCTGCCTGCACCCCTGCGAGGCCAAGATCGTCATCAAGGACGATCACGTCTTCATGGACAAATGGTGCCCCGCCCACGGCAGCGAGCGCGTGCTCGTCAGCGACGACGCCGACTACTACCGCCTGTGCCGCGAGGTCTACGTGAAGCCGCCGGAGATGCCGCAGCGCTTCGCCACACCGATGAAGTACGGCTGCCCCTACGACTGCGGCCTGTGCCCGGACCACATGCAGCACAGCTGCCTGTCCCTCATCGAGATCAGCGACCACTGCAATCTGCGCTGCCCGACCTGCTACGCCGGCTCGGGGCCGGAGCGGCTGTCGCACCGCACGATGGAGGAGGTCATCGCGATGCTGGATGCCGTCGTCGCCAGCGAGGGCGAGGCGGACGTCGTGCAGATCTCCGGCGGCGAGCCGACGTTGCATCCGCAGTTCTTCGACATCCTCGACGCGGCCAAGGCCCGGCCCATCAAGCACCTGATGGTCAACACCAACGGCCTGCGCGTCGCCCAGGACGCGGCGTTTGCCGAGCGGCTGGCCGGTTATGCACCGGGGCTGGAGGTCTACCTGCAGTTTGACTCGCTCAGGCGAGAGGCGCTGATGGACCTGCGCGGCGCCGACCTGCGCGGGCCGCACGAAGCCGCGCTGAAGCGGCTGGATGCGTTGGGCATCTCGACGACGCTGGTGATGACCGTCAAGCGCGGCATCAACGACGACGAGATCGGCGACGTCATCCGCCACGCCCAGAGCTACGGCTGCGTGCGCGGCGTGACGCTGCAGCCCATCCAGAACGCCGGCCGCGTCGAGGCCTACGACGCGGCCAAGCACCGCCTTACGGTCAGCGAACTGCGCCGTCGCATCGCCGGGCAGAGCGGCGTCTTCACGCTGGCCGACGTGCTGCCCGTGCCCTGCAACCCGGACACGCTGGCGATGGCCTACGCGCTGCGTTCGCCTGACGGCCTGGTGCCGCTGACGCGCTATCTGGACCCCGCAACACTGCTCAGCGGCGACCGCAGCACCATCGTCTTCGAAGGCGACCCGGCGCTGAAGTCGGCCGTCTTCAAGCTCTTCTCCACCAACCATTCGCCCGAGAGCCAGAGCAACTGCCTGTCCGAGCTGCTGTGCTGCCTGCCGAAGATCGATGCGCCGCGCTTGAGCTACCGCGACGTTTTCCGTGTGCTCATCGTGCAGTTCATGGACGCCCAGTCGCTGGACATCCGCGCGCTGAAGAAGAGCTGCATCCACATCGCCCGGCCGGACGGCCGCATGGTGCCCTTCGAGGCCTACAACCTGTTCTACCGCGACGAGCGCGAGCAGCAGCTCACGCGCATCCGCGCGACGCTGGATGAAGGTCGCCGCCAGCGCAGCGTCGGCGTGCCGGTCACCGTGGCGTCGCCGCGTTAGAACCGCACCGGCGCTGCGCACAAAATCGCGGTTTCGCGCCGGCATCCAGCCGGCGAGCGATTTGTTGACGAATCGCCCTGGGCCTGGCGCCCTGCAGCGACCAGAATTTCCGCTGCGCGCGACACCGTCGTGCCGGACGGAGCGTGGATGAAACTGCTGACCTCACTGCTGAGCTCGTTGCTCGCGGCCCTGGCCCTGGCCGCACCGGCCGCCGCGCAGACCGAATACCGCTTCTCCCCGGTCAACCAGGCCAACATCGTCACGGCCGCGTCCTACTGGAACCCCATCGTGGCCTATGTGTCGGAGAAAAGCGGCGTCAGGCTGCAGCTCAAGCTCGGCCGCACCTCGGCGGACACCACGGCGTATGTGCTGGCCCAGGAGGTGGACTTCGCCTTCACCAACCACCTCTTCAGCCCGGAGCGCGAACAGCTCGGGTGGAAGGTGTTCGGGCGCCGCACCACGCCCGCGCTGCGCGGCCAGATCGTCGTGCCCGCCGACTCGCCCATCACCAGCCTCGCGCAGCTGGACGGCAAGGAGGTCGGCTTCCCCGGCCCCGAGGCCTTCATCGCCTACAAGACCACCTACGCCCAGCTCACGCAGCGCAAGATCAACGTGCGCACCGTCTTCGGCGGCAACATGGACGGCGCCTTCGCCCAGCTCTTCAGCGGCAAGGTGGCGGCGGTGGGCGCCAACTCGCAGCTCGTGGAGGGCTACACCCGGCGCGAGGGGCGGCCGTTCCGCGTGCTCTGGGCCTCCGAGCCCTATCACGACCTCGCCCTCATGGCCGCACCCAAGGTGCCCGAGCGCGACGCCCAGGCCGTGGCCCGCGCCTTCCTCGGCATGGCCGGTGACCCGCAGGGCCGCGACATCCTGGCGCAGGCCAACAAGCTCGTCGGCCTGCCGCCGGACACCGTCTTCATCCCGTCCGACGGCAAGGAGTACGCCTCCTACCGGCGCTTCTACCAGAGCGCGCCGGCCTCGCTGCGCTGAACTGCATGGCCCGCCTCGCCGCCCTGCTGCCACGTTCCCTGCTCAGCCGCGTCATGCTGCTGTACGTGGCGGCGCTCGTGCTGCTGATCGCGCTGGGCTTCGGCGCCTTCCTCGCCTACGCGGTGCGTTCGACGCTGGACGATGCCGACGTCGGCTCGCAGGCCATCTCGGCTCTGCTCGCCCCGGCCGTGTCCGAGGCGGCCGTCATCGGCGACTACGACACCATCAAGCGCACGCTCGACCGCGCCATCGCCCATCCACTGTTCCAGCGCGCCGCCTTCATCGACCTCAAGGGCGCCCGCATCGAGGTGGCCCGGCAGGACCGTCCCAGCCCCACGCCGCCCGACTGGCTCGTGCGGCGCGTGGCGGCGGAGCTCGATGCGGTCAGCGCGCCCATCGTCGTCGGCGGGCGCGACTACGGCATCACGCGGCTGCACATCTGGAGCGAGCGCATCGCCGCCGACATCTGGCAGGTGCTGCGCCTCGGCCTGTTGGTGGCCGTGGTCGGCCTGCTGGCCGGTGCCGCCATGGTGTGGTGGCCGCTGCGCAGCTGGCTGGGGCATCTGGCGCGTATCCAGCTGCTGGGCGCGCAGCTGCAGCAGGGCGAGGCGCGCCTCCCGTCGGTCAGCACTGCCGAGGCGCCGCTGGAGTTCCAGCGCACGTTCGAAGTGCTCAACGAGGTGGCGGCGTCGCTGCAGGCCGAGCGCGCACAGGCGGCCGTCACGCTGGCGTCCATCGGCGAAGGCGTGGCCGCCGTGAACCTCGCGGGCGAGGTCGTGCTGGCCAACCCCGTGCTCGGCCAGTTGCTGGGCCAGCCCAGCCAGGCGCTGCTCGGCCGGCCCGTCGCCAGCCTGCTGCCCGAGCTGGGCGATGGGCTGCAGGCCGCCGGCGAGGGCTGGCAGGGCCGCCGCTTCGAGCGCGGCGAACAGATGCTGGAGGCCGGCCTCACGCCGGTTCGCGCCGACGCCGGCGACCCGGCCGGCAGCGTGCTCGTGCTGCGCGACGTCACCGCCCAGCAGTTGCTGGAAGACCAACTGCGCGCCGAGCTCGATGCGCGCGCGCATGCCATGCAGACCATGAGCGAGCTGCTCGGCTCCGCGGGCGCGCCGGCCGATGCGCGGCAGGTCGACGCCGTCGACACGCTGTCGCGCCAGGTGGGCGACCTGGTGGTGCGCCTGCGCAACCAGGCCGACCAGCTGCACGCCATCTTCAATCTCAGCCCCGACGGCTTCATCTCCTTCGACGCCGAGCGGCGCGTGCAGTACGTCAGCCCGGCCTGCGCCTTCCTCATCGCGCTGCCCGACCGCCTGCTGCTCGGCCAGGATGAAGCGGGCCTGGAGGCGCTGCTGCAGGACCGCATGGAGCGCGCCGAGAACCAGCGCGCCTTGCGCCTGCATGAGCTTGTCGAGCAGCCGCGCACGGTGCAGATGGCCCGGCCCATGCCGCGCATCCTCTGCTTTGCGCTGCACGACGGCGGCGGCGCGCAGATCTCGCAGATGCTGCACATCCGCGATGTCAGCCAGCAGTTCGAGCTGGACCGCCTCAAGAGCGAGTTCCTCGCCACCGCCGCGCACGAGCTGCGCACGCCGATGACCAGCATCTACGGTTTCTCCGAGCTGCTGCTGCACCGCCAGATGAAGCCCGAAGTCCAGGCCGACCTGCTCCAGCGCATCCACCGCCAGAGCCGTGCGATGGTGGACATCCTCAACGAGCTGCTCGACCTGGCACGCATCGAGGCGCGCCGCGCGCTCGACTTCGAATTCGCCCCGGTGGCGTTGCAGGAGCTGCTGCGCCAGACCGTCGGCGACTTCGGCGCCCCCGAGGGCCGGCAGCCGGCCGCCCTCGATCTCGGCACGGCGCCGCACTGGGTGCAGGTGGATGCCAGCAAGCTCGGCCAGGCGCTGCGCAACCTGCTGTCCAACGCCTACAAATACTCGCCCGGCGGTGGCGGCGTGACGGTGCGCGTGCTGTCGCCGGTCGAGGGCCGGGTGGACGTCGAGGTGCGGGACGAGGGCATCGGCATGACGCCCGAGGAACTCGACCGCGTGACCGAGCGCTTCTACCGGGCCGACAAGTCCGGCGCCATCCCCGGCACGGGCCTGGGCATGGCCATCGTCAAGGAGATCGTCGAGCTCATGGGTGGCAGCCTGCAGCTGGCCAGCGAACCGCAGCGCGGCACCTGCGTGACGGTGCGCCTGCCGACAATCGCCGCCCCGGCGGACCCGGCTTAACCGCGCCCGCGCACCCGGCGCCACCAGCGGCGCACACCGGCCTTGATGGCCCTCGCCGACCGCCACACGGGGCTCGCCCGCACCCAGGCCAGCAGCTCCGACTTCCAGGCCGTCCAGCGGCCGTGCAGGCGGGCGAACCAGCGCAGCTGCATCAGCGCCGGCTGGATGAGCTGGAACAGCCAGGCCAGCAGCGCGGTGCCCACCAGCTTGGCCGCGACGATGACGGCCAGGCCGAGCGACACCTGGCCCCGCGTGATGAGCCACACCGCCAGCAGCTTGACCGGCAGGATCAACAGGCTGGGCAGCACCAGCGCCACCAGCGCCCAGCGCGGCGGCAGGCGCCGCAGCAGCGCCTCGCACTGGCGGATGACCGGCAGCTTCGCCAGCAGCGCGAAGACCCGCCGCAGCGGCTCCCAGCCCCATTCCTCGAAGAGGATCAGCAGGGCCAGCGTGACCCGCAGCAGCCAGCGCAGCGGGTAGAGCAGGGCTTTCAGCATGGCGGCATCTTCGAGCTGTCAGCCGGGCCTGACGAAGGTCAGACGCCGCGCGCCCGGTCCGCGTGGAACTGCGCCCGCCAGGCCTCGAAGCGGCCGGCGTCCAGCGCGTCGCGCATCTCCTGCATCAGGGCCAGGTAGTAGTGCAGGTTGTGCACGCTGGTCAGCATGGGGCCGAGCATCTCGCCACAGCGGTCCAGGTGGTGCAGGTAGGCGCGGCTGAAACCGCGGCAGCATTCGCAGCTGCAGGTGGCGTCCACCGGCGTCTCGTCGGTCTTGTAGCGGGCGTTGCGCAGGCGCAGGTCGCCGAAGCGGGTGAACAGGTGGCCGTTGCGCGCATTGCGGGTGGGCATGACGCAGTCGAACATGTCGATGCCCTGGCTGACGCCTTCCACCAGGTCCTCCGGCGTGCCCACGCCCATCAGGTAGCGCGGCTTGTTGGCGGGCAGCTGGTGGCCGATGTGTTCCAGCACGCGCTGCATCTCGGCCTTGGGCTCACCGACCGACAGGCCGCCGATGGCATAGCCCGGCAGGTCCAGCGCGGCCAAGCCGGCCAGCGAGGCGTCGCGCAGGTTCGTGAACATGCCGCCCTGGACGATGCCGAACAGCGCGTTCGGGTTCTGCAGCCGGCCGAACTCGTCGATGCAGCGTTTGGCCCAGCGCAGGCTCAGCTCCATCGAGGTCCGCGCCTCGCGCTCGGTCGTCAGCACGCCCTTGCTCTCATACGGCGTGCACTCGTCGAACTGCATGACGATGTCGCTGTTGAGCACCGTCTGGATCTGCATGCTGACCTCGGGGGTCAGGAAGAGCTTGTCGCCGTTGACGGGCGACGCGAACTTCACGCCTTCCTCGCTGATCTTGCGCATCGCGCCCAGGCTCCAGACCTGGAAGCCGCCGCTGTCGGTCAGGATCGGCTTGGTCCAGCTCTCGAAGCGGTGCAGGCCGCCGAACTGCGTGACGACATCCAGCCCCGGCCGCATCCACAGGTGGAAGGTGTTGCCCAGGATGATCTGTGCGCCCATCTCCTCCAGCGACCGGGGCGTGACGCCCTTGACCGTGCCGTAGGTGCCCACGGGCATGAAGATGGGTGTCTGCACGACGCCGTGGTTGAGCGTGAGCGTGCCGCGGCGCGCGCGGCCTTCGGTCTTGAGGAGGTCGAACTTCAGCATGGGGGCGGGATTGTCTCAGCCCCGGACAATGCCGCCATGTCCCTCACCCTCGCCAGCGCGGCCCGACACGAGCTGGTCATCAAGAAGAGCCGCTTCCTCGGCTGCGTCGAGCCCTGCGCCGACCGCGCCGCTGCACTCGTTCGCGTGGCCGAGCTGCGCGCCGAACACTCCGGCGCGGCCCATGTCTGCTGGGCGCTGCTGGCGGGCGGGCACTCGGCGGCCAACGACGACGGCGAGCCCGGCGGCACCGCCGGCCGACCGATGCTGGACGTGTTGCGTCACCAGGGCCTGGACGGCGTGCTCGCGACGGCGGTGCGCTACTGGGGCGGCGTCAAGCTCGGCGCCGGCGGCCTGGTGCGGGCCTACACGGACTGCATCGCCCAGGCGCTGCTGACGGCCGAGAAGATCGAGCGCGTCGAGCAGGTGGAACTGGGCTGCGACCTGCCCTACGAGCTGGAGGGCCGCCTGCGCCGGCTGGCCGAGCAGCACGGCGCGCAGCTGCTGGACGTGCGGCACGAGGCGCGCGTGCACATGCGCTTCGCGCTGCCGGTCACGTCACGCGCGGCGTTCACGGCCGCGGTCGACGAGGCCGCTCAGGGGCGGCTGGCGTGGGCGCGCGAGAACGGCATCACAGACCGCAAGTGAATGGCCAATCGAGGCAGCCTGCGCTCGCTATGCGGCTGCCAATGAACGGAAAGGTTGGTAGTACCTCAAGTACTCGTCTATGTTCCAACTCTGGTGTTCATGGCGAATGTTTGGCACTACCTCCTGGTCTACCCAACCTTGCACGGTGAACCGGCAGACCGCATCGCGCGCGACCGCTCCAAGACCATAGGTTGTAGCGAACACACCACTGGCGCGCTTCGCCAAACCGGGAAAACCGAGCGCCCCGAGGTTTGTTTCATCGAATCCAAAGCCAAGAAACACGAGGCGATCCGCCTCGCCTACCCAAGTGCGCGCCTTCTCAAACAAGGAATCTTCCTGGGCGCTTCGCTGCTCCGCAATCACTTGCAGTTGGCCTACCGTTTGCTTCATCAAATCGACGGTGTTAGTCGTCAGGCCGACGGAACAAATCTCCCTCGCGACCGCACCGAACGGAACCCGCATCAGCTCACCAAGCGATCCGTAAACATGGCAGACGTCCAGTTGCGTCAGCTGTTTTATGACGTCTCCTTGCCACTCAGGTAGTGCGGTTCGCGCAAGGTGCAAGGCGCGTAGACGAGCGACTAGAAATTGCTCGAAAGTCCGCTCATAGTTGAACGTCACGACTCGAAGCCGTTCCTCGTCGAGCAGGCGCTGAAAGTCTTCCACGTTTCTGATCGCTAAAGACTGCCAGAACGTCTTTAGCCAGTGAGGTGGCAATTGGCCAGACGAGGCTTGCGGTCGACGTGGTCGCGGATCTGTATCGCGTTCAACGTCGTCGCACTTCTCACCATCGCCGATGCACCAGGCAATCGCCAGTTTTCCAAGCTCGCGAAATACGTCGTGCGAATCGTGGAACTGCTGACCCAGAAACCAGTCAATGCTCGTCGGCATCTGCCCGCGAAGCAGCTGTGCCATTCGGGCCATTTGAATGCACAATTCCTGCGGAGGATGACGGTTTTTGAAAAGGTGTTGGCAAAGTTCCAGAAATTTGAAATCGGAGCGGCTTCCACCACCGCCCTTTGAAGCCGCATCTAGCAACCTTGTTATCTCTTCCAGCAGGCCAGCGCCGGACGGCAGACCGTAGTCCATGCTAGATCCCGCACCCAGCACTAACACGACCTTCGTCATCTAACGCACTCCTGCCGGGTGGTCACTCGGTCAAGCAGCATCGCGTCGCCATAGCTGAAGAAGCGGTAGCGCTGCGCAATCGCGTGGCGGTAGAGCGCCATCACCTGGGCATGACCGGCCAGCGCGCTGACCAGCATCATCAGCGTGCTCTTGGGCAGGTGGAAGTTGGTGACGAGGCGGTCGACGACGCGGAACTCGAAACCCGGCGTGATGAAGATGTCGGTCTCGCGGGCGCCGGCCTGCAGCGTGCCGCCAACGGCCGCTGATTCCAGCGCGCGCAGCGTCGTCGTGCCGACGGCGACGACCCGGCCGCCGCGGTCGTGACAGGCGGCGATGGCGTCGACAGTCGACTGCGGCACCTCGAACCACTCGCTGTGCATCTTGTGCTCGGCCAGCCTGTCGACCCGCACCGGCTGGAAGGTGCCGGCGCCGACATGCAGCGTCACATGCGCCTGGCCGACGCCACGCTCGGCCAGGCTCGCCAGCAGGGCCTCGTCGAAGTGCAACGCGGCGGTGGGCGCGGCGACGGCACCGGGCTCCTTCGCAAAGACGGTCTGGTAGCGGCGCTCGTCGTCCGCGTCGTCCGCATGGGCGATGTAGGGCGGCAGCGGCACGTGGCCGTGGGCCTCCAGCAGCGCGAACGGGTCGCCGGCAAAGCGCAGGTGGAACAGGCCGTTGTCCGGCCCGCAGCGGCCCAGCACCTCGGCGTCGAAGGCATCGGCGAAGCGAATGCGGCCGCCCGGCTTCGGCGACTTGCTGGCGCGCAGGTGCATCCACACCTCCCGCGTGCCGGGCAGCACCCGCTCGACCAGGGCCTCGACGCTGCCCCCGGTCGACTTGATGCCGTACAGCCGCGCCTTGATGACGCGGGTGTTGTTGAAGACGAGCAGGTCGCCGGGCGACAGCAGACCGGGCAGCTCGCGGAACACGCGGTCCACGGGCTCGTTGCCGGTCGCGTCCAGCAGCCGCGAGGCGCTGCGCTCAGGCGCAGGATGCTGGGCGATCAGCTCGGGAGGGAGGTCGAAATCGAAGTCGGCAACGGTCAGCTCAGGCATGGGGGCGGGATTGTCTCAGCCCTGACCCCATCGGCCTGGCTGGCAGCGCAGGGCGGCGCGGCGGCCATCGGTGCGAACGTGATTCCCTTGTCCCGTGTTGACCCATCTCAAGGCGCAGCGCGCTCGCCGGTGGGAGCATGGCTTCAGGAGGTTCCATGAGCACCACCCTCACCGCGGGACAACATGCACTGCTGGAAACCGAGCTTCGGCTCGCGCGCCAGCATCTCGAGCAGGCGCTGGCGGCGCAGCTGGACGGCCAGGGCCGCGTGGCCCACGCCGCCGAGCTGCTGGCCGACGGCCCGCGCGAAGGGCGCGAACACGAGGCCGACCGTGAAGTCGACCAGACGCGGGGCGACCGGCTGCTGCAGGAACTGGCCGAGGTCGACGACGCGTTGGTACGCCTGCGCCAGCCCGGCTACGGCCGCTGCATCGACTGCGCCGCCGCCATTCCCTTCGACCGCCTGCAGCACCAGCCGCAGGCGCTGCGCTGCCTCGACTGCCAGACCGCCGCCGAAGCCGCACGCTGACCCGTTCACTGGAGAAGTGCCATGTTCCACGCCGTTGTCCATCTCGATCACCACCATGCCCAGGTGCTGCATTTCGACGATCACCAGGTCCATGCCGCCGACATCGAGCCGCAGCATCGCCGCAGCCATGGCCACGACGAAGCGGCCGAGCATGCGCTCTTCGCCGCCGTCTGCCAGGCCGTGCAGGACACGCGCGAGGTGCTGGTCACCGGTTCGCATCCCGTCATCGGCCAGTTCCGGCATTACGTCGAGGCGCACCGGCCGCAGCTGGCCGGGCAGATCGCCGATTACCGGCCTGCTGCCCCGCTCAGCGAGGGGCAGTTGCTGGCCCTGGCGAGGCAGTTCTTCCGCGCCTTCGATCGCCTGGCCGGCGTGCCGACGCCCCACTGAGCCCGGGAAGGCTGCGCGAAATCGCACGCCGGCCAGCGCGCCTATCGAAAGACTGTCACGGCTGCACCCTAGACTCCGGCGGCCCTGCCTGCCGCCGTGAGACGTCGCTCCTGCCTTGTCCTGCCCGCCTTGTTCGGCCCCTGCCTCGCTGCGGCCGGGCCGGATGAACCCTTGCTGGTCGGCATCACGGAGAACCTGCCCCCGTTGAACTTCCTGGAGGACAACGTCGTCCAGGGTTTCAGTGTCGAGCTGCTGCGCCTGATGGCCAGCCAGGCCGGCCTGCGGCTGGAGCTGCAGGTGATGCCCTGGCAGCGCGCCATGCAGGCGGCCGAGGCGCAGCCGCACAGCGTGTTGTTCTCGTTGACACGCACGCCCGAACGCGAAGCGCAGTACCAGTGGGTCGGGCCCATCGCGCAGCGCCGCATCCTCATCTACCGCCTGGCCAGCCGGACCGACCTGAACATGACCCAGCTCGGCGAGCTGGCCAATGCCCGCATCGGCGTCGTGCGCGACTCCGCCGCCGACCGCCAGCTGCAGGCCGCGGGCCTGCGCCCCGGCCTGCAGCTCGAGCAGGGCCTGGACGATGCCACCAACCTGCGCAAGCTGCTGGCCGGGCGCATGGACTACATCGCGCTGCTGGACTGGGCCGCGGCCTGGAACCTGCGCCAGATGCAGCTGCCCTACGGCACGCTGCAGCCCGTGATGGAGCAGGACAGCGCCCGCAGCTACTTCTACGGCCTGCGTGCCGACGCCGACCCGGCGCTGGTGAAGCGGCTGCAGCAGGCGCTGGACACGCTCAAGCGCGACGGCCGCTATGAGCGGCTGCGCCAGCGCTACTTCCGCTGACGGGTCAGCCGGCCAGCTGCTCGTGCACGCGCTGGGCCAGCGGCTGCAGCTCGATGGACGGCTGGGCGCTGAGTGCATAGCCGAAGTCGCCGTCGACCCAGTACAGCGTCGTGCGACCGTACTGCTGCAGCAGCCGGAACTCGGTGGCGGCGGGGGCGGCGCCGGGCTTGAAGACGGCGACATACAGCGTGAGCCGGTCGCCGTCGGCGTTCTCGTACATGAATTGCGCCCGCGGGCTGCCGCCCTGGGCGGCGTCGCCCGGCAGCAGCCGGCCACCGAGCAGCGCATAGCCGCGGTCGGTCAGCACCGGCACCGTCAGCGGCCGGCCGAGCCGCTTGCTGAGCCACTGCACCAGGTGGGCCTGCTCGGCCGCCGACACCTCCACCGGGTGGCGCTTTTCGCCGCTGTAGACGGCATAGGCCACGCCCGCCTGAGCGGCGAACTCCGGCACGCTGGCGCTGCGGCCGGCCGCCAGTGCCGGCCAGGCCATGCCACCCGCATCGTGGCGCCCCCACTGATAGCCGCCGGCCAGGCCCAGGGACAGCAGGAGGCCGGCCGCAAGCGCCTGCGGCAGCAGCCGCCGCCAGCGCTGCGCCGCGGCGGCGCGCATGACGATGCCGCTGAGGTCGGGCGGCGTCTCGTCCAGCGGCCAGTCGCGCGCCAGGCCGCGCAGCGTCTGGCGGTGGGCCTGCCACTGCGCGACGCGCACCGCGGCCGCCGGGTCGGCGCGCAGCTGCTCGCGCACGGCGGCCTGCTCGTCGGGCGGCAGCTGGCCATCGACGAAGGCATGCAGGCGTGCCTCGTCGGGCGGCACGCCGGGTGGTGCAGGAGGGAATGGGGAACTCATCGCTTCGCTCGCGCCAGGTTCAGGATCTGGGCACCTGCCGGCGCCGGGGCAGGCGCCAGGCGCAGCCGCAGCGCCTCCCGCCCGCGGTGCAGCCGCGACATGACGGTGCCGACGGGCACGCCGAGGATGTCGGCAGCCTCGGCGTAGGTGTATTCCTCGACGACCACCAGCAGCATCACCGCCCGCTGCCCCGGCGGCAGCCCGGCCAGTGCCCGCTCCAGGTCGAGTCGCTCACCGGCCGGTGACCCGGGGTCGGCCGGCTCGGGCAGGTCGTCCAGCAGGGCGTGGCCGTCGTCCAGGTGCCAGTCGCGCAGCTGGTTGAGGTGCAGGTTGTGCATGATGGACAGCAGCCAGGGTCGCAGCGCCGTGCCGGGGCGCCACAGGCTCCACTTGCGGCAGGCGCGTTCCAGCGTGTCCTGCACCAGGTCGTCGGCCCGCGTGGCGTCGCCCGTCAGCAGCCGCGCATACCGGCGCAGGGCCGGGATGTGCAGCAGCAGCTGTTCGACGGCCATGGCGGCGGGCGTCCGGCGTCAGGGCCTGGCGAGCTGCCAGACCTTGTTGAACCCGTCGCCGCTGCGGTCGCCGGGCTTCTGGTCCTTGGCCCAGAAGTACAGCGGCTTGCCCTTGTAGGCCCACTGGCGGCTGCCGTCATCGCGGGTGACGACCGTCCAGTCGCCGCTCGCAGCCGCGCCGGCCGCGGCCGGCAGCGGCGGCCAGTTGGTGGCGCAGGGGCCGTTGCACACGCTCTTGCCGCTGCCGGCAGTGTCCTTGTCGAAGGTGTAGAGCGTCATGCCGTTGGCGCCCACGAAGACGCCATCGGTCGCGCTGGCGGGCGCCGGCGGGGTGGCGGCGCAACCGGCGACGGCAAGGACGGCCGCGCAGGCCAGGAGTCTGAAGTTCATGTCGGGACCCGTGGAAAGTGGAAGGGACATGACGGTAAACACGCCAGCCGGGCGAACTATTCCATGTCGCCAGCGCGGGCCGCCACTTCAATCGTCCTTTCACGACGCGCCGGTCTGGGCGCAGGCCGCGCCACGCCCGCAAAATGCCGCCCATGCCCGAGGC
>SEEY01000428.1 GCA_004211235.1 Rubrivivax sp. | reverse complement strand
GCCTGCAGCACCTCGATCATGCTGACGACGCCACGCTGATGGGCCGCAAAGGTTGCCGCCCGGGCGCGGGTAAGCGATTCGACGCCCTTCGCCAGCTCGGCGCCCTGCGCCTCCCGGTTCACCAGTGCCGAGAACGCGTTTTCGACGTCCTCCGTGGCGCGGAGCACAGCCAGCCGGTAGGCGGCCAGCAGTTCGGCCTGCTGGCCCCTGGCCTGCTCGATCTGCGCATCGATGCGGCCGAAGTCGAAGAGCCGCCACCGCAGGCCCAGCACCCCCGCGGCCTGGCTCGCGCCGCCGGTGAAAAGATTGCCGCTCGAGACTGACGTGGCGCTGCCGATCAGGCCACTCAAGGAAACCTTGGGGTAGTACTCGGCCACGGCGACGCCAATGCGTGCATTCGACGCGGCCAGGCGACGCTCCGCCGTGATCAGGTCGGGGCGACGCCGCAGCAATTCGGCCGGCGATCCGGTCGCACCGATGCGCGGCGCCGTGGGAATGGGAATGGCGCCGCCGTCCGCCAACGCCGCGCTGTAGGTGCCGGGCGCCGCGCCGAGCAGCACATCCAAGGCGTTCATGGCGGTAGACAGGGCGGCCCGCAGAACCGGAATCGATGCGCGGACCTGCGCAACCGCGGCCTCGACCTGCTGGACCTGCAGGTCGGCCGCGAGGCCCTTGCCCTGCAACAGCCTGACCTTGTCGAGCAGCGCCTGCGCGGTCTCGGCCTGCCGGTGCGCAATGGCGAGGCGGGCCTGCAGGCCACGGATGCTGACGTAGATGTCGGCGGTCTGCGCGGCCACGGCCAGGCGCACCGCCACCGCGCCGGCTTGCGACGCCTGGTGATCTGCCTGCGCCGCCTCCGCCCCGCGCCGCAAGCCGCCGAACAAGTCGAGTTCCCAGCCTGCGCTGGCGTTGGCTTCGTAGGCACTCCCCAGGCGGTCGAAGCCGGGGTTGGCATCCAGCACCCGGCCCAACGGTGTTTCAACCGACTGATAGGCCCGGGCGCCCTGGGCGCCGGCCCTGCCAGACGGCAGCAGCGCAGCGTTCGCCGTGCCCAGGGCCGCGCGGGCCTGGGCGACCCGGGCCGTCGCTTGCACCAGGTCGAGGTTCTGCTGCAGCGCCAGCCGGACCAGCCGGGTCAGGTCGGTGTCGTTGAAGCCGACCCACCACTCGGCCAGATCCGCGTTGCCGACCGCCGCTCGGTCGTCTACTTCGGCCTGTCCTTGGAACTTGTCGGGGATGGCCACGCCGGGCCGGCTGTACGTGGGCCCCACGGCGCATCCCGCGGTCACGCTGGCCAGGAGAAGTGCGGCGATGGCGGGTCGGCTGGACATGGTGCTCGTCGTGGAAGTCGAGTGACCATAATACCAAACGGTCACTTGTTGTCCAATGAAGGGGTCTCCCTTAAGCTGAAGCCCATGAGCCTCGCCACTCCCCCTCCGACCCCGACGCGCGGTCCGGCCGACCACGATGTGCGCGACCAGATCGTCGCTGCGGCCACCGAGCATTTCAGCCGCTACGGCTACGAGAAGACGACCGTGTCGGACCTGGCCAAGGTGATCGGCTTCTCGAAGGCCTATATCTACAAGTTCTTCGAGTCCAAGCAGGCGATCGGCGAGCTGATCTGCGCGAACTGCCTGCGCGAGATCGAGGCCGACATCAGTGCAGCGGTCGCCGAAGTGAGCTCGCCGCCGGACAAGCTGCGCCGCATCTTCAAGGCCGGCACGGAAGCCAGCCTGCGGCTCTTCTTCCAGGACCGCAAGCTGTTCGAGATTGCGGCCTCTGCGGCGACCGAGCGCTGGCAGGCGGTCATCGACTACGAGGAGCGCATGCAGACGCTGATCCGTGACGTGCTGCAGGAAGGGCGGCAGACGGGCGACTTCGAACGCAAGACGCCGCTGGACGAGTCGGTGCTGTCCATCCTGCTCGTCATGCGCCCCTACCTCAATCCGCTGCTGTTGCAGCACAGCATGGACAGCTCGGGCCACGCGCCGGCGCTGCTGGCCAGTCTGGTTCTGAGAAGTCTGTCGCCTTGAATTCTCATGTGACTATTGACTGTATTGGTCACTAGTACCAGAATGAAGGTCCTGAGTCGTCATCCAAGGGACCTTCATGCGTCGGCGTCGCCTCGCTCTTTCCGCCGCCCTCTGCGCGCTGCCACTCGTGCTGGCCGCCTGCGGCGAATCGACCGCCAGCCCGGATGCGCGCACGGAACGCCCGCTCGTGCGGACCGCGGTCGTCGAAGACGCCCCCGGCTCGTCACGGGCCTTCACCGGCACGGTGGCGGCGCGCGTGCAGAGCGACCTCGGCTTTCGCGTGCCGGGCAAGGTGCTGGAGCGACGCGTGGATGCCGGCCAGGCCGTGAAGCGGGGCCAGCTGCTGATGCGCATCGATGCCGTGGACCTGGGCCTGGCCGCTCAAGCCCAGCAGGAGGCGGTGGCCGCAGCCAGGGCCCGCGCGGCGCAGACGGCCGAGGATGAGCGCCGGTATCGCGACCTGCGCGGCACCGGTGTCATCTCGACTGCGGCCTACGACCAGGCCAGGGCCGCCGCGGACGCGGCCCAGGCGCAGCTCAGCGCCGCCCAGGCCCAGGCCAGCCTGGCCCGCAACGCGAGCCGCTACGCAGAGCTGGTCGCCGACGCCGATGGGGTCGTCACCGAAACGCTGGCCGAACCCGGCCAGGTGGTTGGCGCGGGTCAGCCGGTCGTGCGCCTGGCCCATGCGGGGCCTCGCGAGGCGGTCGTCCAGCTGCCGGAGACACTCCGGCCCGCGCTGGGGTCGAAGGCGCAAGCCCGGCTGTTTGGTGACGAGGGCGTCAGCAGCCCGGTCCGGCTGAGGCAGCTTTCCAGCGCGGCCGACCGCGCCACCCGCACCTTCGAGGCCCGCTATGTCCTCGACGGTGCCCTGGCCAATGCGCCGCTGGGTGCCACGGTGACGGTGCAGACCCGCGCGGAGTCGTCCGCCGGGCAACCGGCCCTGCAGGTGCCGATTACATCGGTCTTCGACGCCGGCCAGGGGCCCGGGGTGTGGGTGGTCAACGGTTCGCCGACCCGCATCACGTGGCGGCCCGTCACGATCAAGCGCGTCGACGACGACCACGTCCAGGTCGCGGGCGGCGTCCAGCGCGGCGACCGGGTCGTCGCACTCGGTGCGCATCTGCTGCGCGAGGGCGCGGAGGTGCGGGTCATGAACGCAAAGGTGGCCGCCGCGAGCCACGGGAGTCGCCCGTGAGCGAGAGCCGCTTCAATTTGTCGGCGCTCGCGGTGCGCGAGCGCGCCATCACCGTCTTCCTGCTGCTGCTCATCTCCCTGGCGGGCTTGCTGGCCTTCTTCAGGCTCGGCCGTGCCGAGGATCCGGCCTTCACGATCAAGGTGATGACGATCATCACGGCCTGGCCGGGCGCCACCGCGCAGGAGATGCAGGACCAGGTCGCCGAGAAGATCGAGAAGCGCATGCAGGAACTGCGCTGGTACGACCGCACCGAGACCTACACGCGGCCCGGCCTGGCCTTCACGACGCTGACGCTGCTCGACAGGACGCCGCCCGATGAAGTGCAGGCGGAGTTCTATCAGGCCCGCAAGGAGGTGGGCGACGAGATCCGGAACCTGCCGCCGGGCGTGATCGGCCCGTTTGTCAACGACGAGTACTCGGACGTCACCTTCGCCCTCTACGCCCTGAAGGCCCGGGGGCTGCCGCAGCGCACGCTGGTGCGTGACGCGGAGGCGCTGCGCCAGAAGCTGCTTCACGTGCCGGGCGTCAAGAAGGTGAACATCGTCGGCGAGCAGGCGGAGCGCATCTTTGTCGAGTTCTCGCACGAGCGCCTCGCCACCCTCGGGCTCAGCCCGCAGGACGTGTTCGCGGCGCTGAATGGCCAGAATGCGCTGACGCCTGCCGGCTCGGTCGAGACGCGCGGCCCCGAGGTCTTCATCCGTGTCGATGGCGCGTTCGACGATCTGCAGAAGATCCGCGACACGCCCGTCGCCGCCCAGGGGCGCAGCGTCAAGCTGTCCGACATCGCCACCGTCAGGCGCGGCTACGAGGACCCCGCGAGCTTGCTGATCCGCAATGGCGGCGAGCCCGCGCTGCTGCTCGGCATCGTCATGCGCGACGGCTGGAACGGCCTGGACCTCGGCAAGGCGCTCGACGGCGAAATCCAGGGCC
>SEEY01000427.1 GCA_004211235.1 Rubrivivax sp. | reverse complement strand
TGCGCGCATCGGCGAAGGAAACGCCGATGCCGGTCGTCCATTCGGTCGACTCGCTGCGGTGGAAGCGCCAGCCGAGGTCGACGCTGCCGGTGAGCCCGCCCTTGCGGCCGAGCACGTCCTGCGACAGCGAGGCGCCGAGGTTCCAGTCGGGCGCGAGGCTGTAGTTGGCATACAGCCGCGCGCGCAGCGTGCGCTTCACGTCGGGCAGCCCGCGGGTCGTGCCGGCGTCGCCGCTGTCCCGGCCGCTGTCGACGCGCAGCGACAGGCCGAGCCGCCAACGGTCGCTCTCGACGAGCTGCGTGCTGGCGCCGTCACCGGCGCCATTGCGGCCGAATCCCAGCAAGCCGCTGCCGCCACCCGCGGCGATGCGGATGCGGCCGAACTTGACCGCCCAGGAGGGTTTGAAGCGGGCCTTGTACCGGGTGGCGCCGTCGTATTCCGGCCCGACGGCGACCGCGGCGCCGATCAGGTAACGCACATCGTCCTGCTGCTCAGCCCGCGTCGGCGAGCCGACCACGGCGGCCGTCGAGGCGACAAGGGTCAGGACGATGGTTTTCATGGGCCCAGCGTAGCAGCGCTGGCAATCGGCGGGCGGCTATCGCGGCTTCAGCTCGCGTGTGAGATTCACGAGCATGTCGTCCACCATGGCATCCAGGTCGAAGCGTGGCGCCCAGCCCCAGTCAGCCTGAGCGGCACCATCGTCGATGCGCTGCGGCCAGCTCGCGGCGATGGCCTGGCGGAAGTCGGGCACGCAGTCCATCGTGAAGCCTGGCAGGCGGCGGCGGATGCTGGCCGCGATCTGCTCGGGCGTGAAGCTGACGCCGGCCAGGTTGTAGCTGCCGCGCTGCCTGACGGCATCGGCTGGGGCGCTCATCAGCTCGAGGGTCGCCCGCAGCGCGTCGGGCATGTACATCATCGGCAGCGCCTGCGCCGCTTCGAGGAAGCAGGTGTAGCGGCCTTCCTTGAGGGCGGCATGGAAGATCTCGACCGCGTAGTCCGTCGTGCCGCCACCGGGCGGCGTCTTCCAGCTGATCAGGCCGGGGTAGCGCAGGCTGCGCACGTCCACGCCGTGCTTGGCGTGATACCAGGCGCACCAGCGTTCCCCCGCCAGCTTGCTGATGCCGTACACCGTGGTCGGGTCCATCACCGTGGTCTGCGGCGTGTCGACGGCCGGCGTGTTGGGGCCGAAGGCAGCAATGGAGCTGGGCCAGAAAATGCGGTCCAGCTTCTCGTGCCGGGCCAGCTCCAGCACATTGAGCAGGCCCTTCATGTTCAGGTCCCAGGCCCACATCGGATGCTTCTCGCCGTTGGCGGAGAGGGCGGCGGCGAGGTGGTAGACCTGGGTGATGCGGTGGCGCTTGACGATGGTCGCGAGTGCCGCGGCGTCGGTGACGTCCAGCGTCTCGTGGTGCAACTGTGGCACGCGGCCCTTGGGACTGAGGTCGCTGGTGACGACGGCCTCAAAGCCATGCAGCCGGGCCAGTGCGCCGGCCAGTTCGGTGCCGATCTGGCCATTGGCGCCAATGATGAGGATTCGTGTCATGTCAAACTCCGATTGAACGGCCGATGCCATTTGCATTTCGGGCCGAGCGCCGGGCCGCTCCCAAGCCGGCACGTCTGGCGATTTGCATGCCGGTCTATCCGGCATGCATCGCCGTCCCCTCGGGGGACCGGCCAAGGTAATCCTTGGACGAGGGGCTCAAACGATTGCCAGCTCCCGGCCGGCCTGGGTGAAGGCGGCGACGGCCTTCTCCAGATGCTCGCGCTCGTGCACGGCCGAGACCTGCACGCGGATGCGCGCCTGGCCCTTGGGCACGACCGGGAAGAAGAAGCCCACCGCGTAGATGCCCAGCTCCAGGATGCGCCTGGAGAGTTCCTGCGCCTTCACCGCGTCATAGACCATGATCGGCACGATGGCGTGGGTGCCGGGCTTGATCTCGAAGCCGGCGGCCTGGATAGCCTCCCGGAACCAGGCGGTGTTGGCTTCGAGCTTGTCGCGCAGTGCGGTCGACCCTTCGAGCAGGTCCAGCACCGCGAGGGACGCGCCGGCAATGCTCGGTGCCAGGGTGTTGCTGAAGAGATAGGGCCGCGAGCGCTGGCGGAGGAGCTCGACGACTTCCTTGCGCGCCGCCGTGAAGCCGCCCGACGCGCCGCCCAGCGCCTTGCCGAAAGTGCCGGTGATGATGTCGATCTTGCCGAACACGCCGCGGTGCTCGGCGGTGCCACGGCCTGTCTTGCCCATGAAGCCGGACGCGTGGCATTCGTCGATGCCGAGCAGCGCGCCGTAGCGGTCGCACAGCGCGCGGATGCTGTCGAGCTGGGCGATGGTGCCGTCCATCGAGAACACACCGTCGGTGAACACCAGCGTGAAGCGGGCACCCTTCTCCTTCGCCTCTTTCAGGCAGCGCTCCAGGTCTTCGAGGTTGTTGTGTTCATAGCGCCAGCGCTGCGCCTTGCACAGGCGGATGCCGTCGATGATGGAGGCGTGGTTCAGCGCATCGCTGATGACGGCGTCCTGCTCGCCGAGCAGCGGCTCGAACAGGCCGCCATTGGCGTCGAAGGCCGCGGCGTAGAGGATGGCGTCCTCACAACCGACGAAGCGGGCGATGCGGCCTTCCAGCTCCTTGTGAACGTCCTGCGTGCCGCAGATGAAGCGCACGGACGAGAGGCCGAAGCCATGCGTGCGCAGCGCCTGATGGGCGGCTTCGATCACCTGCGGATGCGACGACAGCCCGAGGTAGTTGTTGGCGCACAGGTTGATGACCTCGCGTCCGTCGCTCGTTTGCACGACCGCGCCCTGCGGCGTCGTGATGATGCGCTCGGACTTGTAGAGGCCCGCGGCGCGGATGCCGTCGAGTTCGGTTTGCAGATGGTCGTAGAAGGTCTGGCTCATGGCCACTCTCCTGGTGCACAATTCGATAAATTGGACATGTTCGATATATCGAACATTCGTGCAGTATCTGAAAATCGTCTATCCAGGTCAAGCATGAACATGGACACCGAACCGCCCCGCGTCGGCGCCGCCTTGCAGGCGCTGCGCAGCAGCCGCGGCCTGTCACTCGATGACTTGTCCAAGCGTGCCGGCGTCAGCAAGTCGATGTTGTCGCAGATCGAGCGCAACCAGGCCAACCCCACGGTCGCCGTGGTGTGGCGGCTGGCGAACGCGCTGGGCGTCGAGATGGGCGAGCTGCTGGGTGCCGAGCGGGCCGCAACGCCGGCCATCGAGACCGTGCCGGCGCACGCCACGCCTGGCCTCACCAGCCCTGATGGCCTGTGCAAGCTGCGCATCCTCGGGCCCATCGAGCTGGCCGGTCAGTTCGAGTGGTACGAGCTGGGCATGCAGGCCGGCGGCGTGCTCGATTCCCAGGCCCACGAGCCGGGCTCGCGGGAGCACCTCAGCGTGCTCGCCGGCAGCATCGAGGTGACGGCGCAGGGCCTGACGACCCGGCTCAAGGCCGGCGAGACGGCGCGTTATGCGGTGGACGGCCCGCATGCCATCCGCAACGTCGGCAAGTCGGCGGCGACGGCCCTGCTGGTCGTGCTGCATCCGTAAACTCGCGCGGGTCTTTTCAAGGAGCCCGCCGATGCTGCAACGTCGTTCCGCCCTGGCCGCGCTGGCCGCCCTGCCCTTCGCGGCACGGGCCCAGGACAACAAGCCCATCCGCCTGCTGGTCGGCTTTCCCGCCGGCGGCGGCACTGACGCCATCGCCCGGCTGCTCGGCGAGGCGCTGCAGGCGTCTCTCGGCACGCCGGTCATCGTCGACAACCGGCCCGGCGCCGGCGGCCAGCTCGCGGCGCAGGCGCTGAAGGCGGCGCCGCCCGACGGCACGACCTTCTTCGTCAGCCATGACCACACGATCTCCATCCTGCCGCTGGTGTTGAAGAACCCCGGCTTCGACCCGGCGAAGGACTTCGTGCCGGTGGCGGGCTTTGCGACCTTCGCCAATGCGCTGGCGCTGTCCGGCGGCACGCCGGCGCTAAGCCTGCCGGAGTACCTCGCCTGGGTGAAGAAACAGGGCGGCCAAGGCAACGTCGGCGTGCCGGCGCCCGCCTCGGTGCCGGAGTTCCTCGTCAAGCTGCTGGGCGAGAAGAACGGCCTGAATCTGCAGAGCGTGCCCTACCGGGGCAGCGCCCCCATGATCGCCGACATGCTCGGCAACCAGATC